>JBMSSR010000060.1:0-12820 GCA_049424465.1 Ilumatobacteraceae bacterium | reverse complement strand
CGAGCAGGTGCAGCCGCCGACCCCGGTGGAGCAGCCCGCGCCGGCGCCGTCGTCCAGCCTGATCCTGCCGCCGGGGCTCCAGCCGTGACCGGCCGCGCCACCCTGACCCTGATCCCCCGCGGCGACAAGCTGGACGCCCTGACCGAGTACGAGGGGGGTTTCGACGCCAACAACGGCGCCCACGTCATGGCCCAGGCCCTGGGCGCGCAGCTCGCCGAATGGCTGGAGCAGACGGCCTGAAATGCGATTCACCCGGCGCGGACTCCTGATCGGCGGCGCGGCGGGCGGGGGACTCCTCGTTGCCTGGGCGCTGACCCCGCGGCGCGATGCGTCGAGCCTGTTCGACCTCGAGACCCCCGAACGTGTCGCGCTGGTCGCCGGGGCCGAGGGACCGGGCTTGTCGACCGCCACGATGTCGCACTGCCATCGCCAGGTGCGAATCCCGATGCATCACGGCGTCGACTCGCTCAACCTCGGGCACGCGCTCGCCGTGGCGATGGCATCAGTGTCGCTGCCACCCAGGTGACACACCCGCACGGTGCACACGGCCCGGTGCTGCGGCAGGCGCAGCGTGACGTGGTGGAGACGAGGGGAATCGAACCCCTGACATCCACCTTGCAAAGGTGGCGCTCTGCCAACTGAGCTACGTCCCCGAAGGGTGGCGTCAGGCTAGCGGCTCGGGTCGCACGACGTACCCGCCCGTCGCCAGCATCCGACGCAGCGCGGCGAGACCCTCGTCGAATGCGGCCCGCTCGCCGGCCACGGCCTGCTCGACCGGCAGGGTGTCGGCCACGAGGAACCGCGCCGGGTCGTCGCGCCCGAAGCACGGCGTCGTCGGCAGCGTCGTGACACCGGCGACCAGCGGGGCCGTGTAGCCCCACACGTTCTCGAAGCAGAACCGCCGCACCCCGGCGTCGTACAACCGGTCGGTCGTGCCCAACAGATCCAGCCGCCCCGCACCGAACGGCACGCCCTGCACGACGGTGCCCCTGTCGGTCTCGATGACCACGTGGTCCTTGGCGTGCACTCGTGCGATGAACGGCGCCATCGCGGCAAGGGCGTCGAACGGGTCCTCCCCCACCATCTGGCTGTTGCCGTAGTCGTACAGCGCCCGCACGCTCGGGTGGTCGACCGCCGACAGGATGCGGGCGAGGACGGGGCCGGTGAAGTCCTCGTGGTTCTCGAGCACCACCAGGACACCCAGGTCGGCGGCCAACGGCGCGACGGCACACAGGTCGTCGATCGTCGCGGTGATGGTGTCCTCGAGCGGCATGCGGTACTTGGTGTACGTGCGCAGTGTGTCGGCGCCACATGCCGCGGCGACGTGCAGCAGACGCGTCATGTGCTCGACACGGGTGTCACTCGTGTCCAGCTCGAGCCGCAGGCCGAGCGCACGCGCCGCAGTGCCGACGGTCGCGAAATGCTCGTCAGTCTCCCCGCACAGGTCGCGGTACCCCGGGCCGTTCGCCGACACGTTGACACCGGTGAACCCGAGCGATGCCATCTCGTCGAGGTACGAGAACACGTCGTACCCGGTCGTGGCACGGTGACGCAGGTGGAAGCGCATCGAGTAGCTGTGCACGTGCAGCGAGATGACACGTTCGTTGGTGCGTGTGCTCATGCGACACCGACCGTCGAGGGCGACGACAGCAGGTCGATCTCGGCCAGCATCGCCTGCCGGTAGCGCTCGGCGACGTCGGGCTGCGTCCGCGACAGACGGTGGATGCGCCACACGCAGTACGCACCGATCCGGTAGTGCCACGCCGCGCCGACCTCGGCATGGCGCTGTACCGACGCAGCCGCCGCGCTGTCGAGCGACGCGTAGGCGGCGAGGAACCGGCGCACCGTTGCTGTCGAGTGCGGACGCTGGCCGTACAGGATCATCATCGCCGGCGACCGGAAGCACGCCAGGTCCTCGACCGGATCGCCCGCACCGGGGCACTGCCAGTCGATGAGCACGACACCGCGCCGACCGCGCATGACGTTGCCCGGGCCGCAGTCGGTGTGCACGACCGAGCGGGCCGCCGGTCGCGACGCTGCGGCGCGCCGCGACAGATCGGGCCGCACGGCGCGAAGGTCGCTCGACAACCGGTGCGGCACCGCATCGACCATCGCGTCGGCCGACTCGAGCGCGCCTGCGGGCGTGGCGGGAATCCGGCGAAGGCCGCGCGGCACCGGCACTCGGTGCACGGTGTGCAGCAGTCGCGCCACGTCCTCGACCCCGCGCCGCCACGGGGCACCCGGCACGAATGCGTAGGTCAGCAGCGCCCGTCCGTCCGCATCGCGCTCGACGAAGTCGACGAACGCCGGGGCGCACCCCGTGCCGGCGAGCGACCGCAGCGCGAGTGCCTCCTGCGCCGGCAGGTTGGGGTACATCGGGTTGGGTTCGGCCTGCACGGCGTACCGCTTCTCGACCAGTGTGCGGCCGTCGCGACGCACCTTCCACACGTCGTTGTGGTAGCCGCCCTCGAGTCGGATCCGGTCGGTCACAGCCACGGCGCCGAGGGTAGCCAGCAGAGTTTCGTACGCTGCGTCGCATGGCCCGCATCCAGTTCGGCACGTTCCTCGCCCCGCACCACCCGATCGGCGAGAGCCCGACGCTGCAGTTCCAGCGCGACCTCGACCTCGCGGCGCACCTCGACCGTCTCGGCTTCGACGAGTTCTGGTGCGGCGAGCACCACTCGACGGGCTGGGAGATGATCGCCAGTCCCGAGATGTTCCTCGCCGCGGCGGCCGTGCGCACGCACCGCATCCGTCTCGGTACGGGCGTGATCTCGCTGCCGTACCACCACCCGTTCAACGTCGCGCAGCGCATGGTGCAGCTCGACCATCTCTCGATGGGGCGGGCGATGTTCGGCAGCGGGCCGGGCGCGCTGCCCAGTGACGCGGCGATGCTCGGTATCGATCCGATGACACAGCGCGACCGACAGGACGAGGCACTCGGCCAGATCATCCGACTGCTGCGCGGCGAGCGGGTGTCGTACGAGTGCGAGTGGTTCGAGCTGCACGACGCCGCCCTGCAGATCCTCCCGTTCCAGGAGGACATGCCGATGGTGACGGCCAGCAGCATCTCGCCGTCAGGCATGCAGATCGCCGGCACGCACGGCATCGGCGCGCTCAGCATCGCGAGCACGTCCAGCGAGGGCATCCAGGCACTGCCGACGCAGTGGCGATTCGCCGAGGAGGCAGCCGCGGCCAATGGGAAGCGTGTCGACCGCGCGAACTGGCGCGTGCTGATGAGCTGGCACCTCGCGACGACCCGTGAACAGGCCCGCAACGAGGCGGTGCACGGGCTGCACCGATGGCACAACGAGTACAACGTGCGCGTGCTCGGGCGACCCGGTGCGGTGTGGGTCGACGACGAGTGGGCGTTGCTCGACCAGATCACCGGCCACGGTGCCGAGGGTGCCGGTGCCGCAGTGGTCGGTACCCCCGACGACCTGATCGAGGCGATCCTCGGTCTGCAGCAGCTGACCGGGGGCTTCGGAGTGGTGCTCGGCTTCGCCCACGACTGGGCCGACCGCGAGGCCACGTTCCGCAGCTGGGAACTCATGGCCCGCTACGTCGTGCCCGCCGTCACCGGGACGATCAGGTCGCAGATCGCCTCGGCCGAGTACGTGGAGGCGAACAAGGCCGAGCTGATGAAGGGTGCGACGGCCGCCGTGCTGAGCAAGATCATGTCGCACGACGGTGCGGCGAAGGCGATGGCCACCACCATGCAGCAGGCCGCGGCGCGCGCCGAGCGGGCGGCGACCGCGTCGAGCAACGAGAACGACCCCGAGTTCAGGCCGGGGGGCGGCCTGCCCACGACCGACTGATCGGCTCCGTGGTCGGGGGCGTCTCGCGCCGCCGCACGGTCGTCAGTCGTCCTTCAGCGCCACTGCGTTCGGCGTGACGTTCATCTTCGGCACGTACTCGGCCACCTCGACCTCGCGCCCCTCGCCGAGGAACTTCGCCTTCAATTCGGCACGGCACTCGGCGCACGGCCCGTAGAACCGGTCGACCGACTCGTCGAGCGGTCGGTGGCAACGCGGGCACACGTCGACCGACGACTGGGTCGGCGACGCCGCGTCAGCCGCAGCCGCCGCGGCACCGGTGTCGCTGACCGCCGGCGGATCGGCGAACAGGTCGAAGAGGTCGGACGAGCCCACCGGCCGATGTTCGCAGATCACCGACCCACCGCGCGGCACCAACCTCCAGTCGGTGTCCGCGACGCCCGACGCGGCTCACATCCCGGCGTGATTGCGCAGCACGGTGCCGGCAAACACACCCGTGTGCTCGCCGTCGCGCAGCGCGACCTGACCGTTCACCATCGTCAGGTCGTACCCCGCCGCCCGCTGCACGTACCGGCCAGCCCCGTTCGGGAAGTCGTAGACGTACTCGGGGGCGGGCAGATGGAGCCTGTCCCAGTCGATCACGTTGACGTCCGCGAACCGACCCGGCTCGAGTCGACCGCGGTCGCGGATGCCGAACAGGTCGGCCGTGTCGCTCGACAGCCGGCGAACGGCCTCCTCGATCGTCCACCGCTGCCGCTCGCGGATCCAGTACGAGAGCAGGAAGGTCGGCTGACTGGCGTCGAGGATCTGCCCGACGTGCGCACCCGCGTCGGCCAGGCCGAGCGTGACCAGCGGGTTGTCGAGCATGGTCTCGACCGCCTCGAGCCGCTGGTTCAGGAACGGGTACGTCAGCACCACCGCACCGTCGGTCTCGAGCAACAGCTCGAGGTACGCGGCCGCAGCGCTGACCCCCCGGCGGTCGGCCTCGGCGCCCAGCGAGCACTGCGGGTCGAGGTCGTAGCGTGCGCCGCCCGGCTGGTTGATCACGAACAGCTGCCACGGATCGGTGCGGCCCGGTGTCTCGTCGGCTGCCTCGATGAGTCGCGAACGCAGCGCGGGATCGCGCATCGCCGCGAGCATCGCGCCACGCAGCGACGCACCCGCGTCGCGCCCACCGGCCGCGGTCCGCCACTCGCGCCATTCAGGTGCACGGTCGAACGGGGTGAACGTGTCGATGCAGTACAGGATGCCGACACTGCGGGCCGTCGTCTGCGGCCGCACGTTGGCACCGCGCTGGTTCTCGTGCGTCGCGAACTCGATGATGCGCGCGAACAGGTCGGGGCGGCTGTCGTGCTGGGTCAACCCGAAACTGACCGGCAGGCCGCTGCGTCGGCTCACCTCACCCATCCACGCCAGCTCGGCACGTGTCAGCGGCACGTCGGCGTCGTCGCGCTCGCCCTCCCCCAGCCTGCTGGCGCTCTCGAACACGCCTGCACCGTGACGGCCCAGCACGTCGGCGAACGCGAACAGCTCGGCCGGCTGGGCGTAGGTGCCGGGCACGTGTCGGCCGTCGGGCACCTTGTGCAGGTAGGTGCGGCTCGTGCTGAACCCGAGCGCACCCGACGTCATCGCCTCGTCGAGCAGGTCGCACATCATCGCGAGGTCGTCATCGGTGGGCGGCTCGTCGCCGAGGCCGCGCTCGCCCATCGCGAACTGGCGGAGCGCGCAGTGCCCCACCATGCCGCCGACGTTGACGCCCTTCGGCAGACGGTCGAGCGACTCGAGGTACTCGCCGAACGTGACCCAGTCCCACGGGAGGCCCTCGAGGATGGCCCGGCGAGGGATGTCCTCGACGCTCTCCATCAACTCGGCCATGTACTCGCGGTCCTCCGGCTTGCACGGCGCGAACGTGACGCCGCAGTTGCCCATCACGACGCTGGTCACGCCGTGAAAGCAGCTGCTCGTCGCCATCGGGTCCCAGGCGATCTGCGCGTCGAGATGGGTGTGGATGTCGACGAAGCCGGGCGTCACGAGTCGATCAGTGGCGTCGATCACCTCGGTCGCCGACGACGTGGCGAGCTCGCCGACCGCGGCGATGCGCGTGCCCACGATGCCGACGTCGGCACGCCGGGCGGGTGCGCCGGTGCCGTCGACGACCGTGCCACCCCTGATGAGCACGTCGAAATGGGCCATCGTCGAGCACCTCCTCCCGCCGTCGTCGTGCGGCCTCGTCGGCCGAGATGGACCGGATCACGAGACGGTAGTGGCTCCGTCGTACCCGGTCGACCCGTGCCGGACAGCCGCCAGCGGGCCCGGCGCACCATGACGCTCGGTCCAGCGGCCGCTGCCGACACTGCCCCGGCGGGTCACCACGACCGGTCTATGGTCGCCGACATGTCGAACCCCCACCTGCGCCTCGGTCTCCAGATCCCCAGCTTCACCTACCCCGATGTCGAGCCGGTCGACCTGTTCGACCGGGTGGTCGACATCGCCGGTCGGGCCGAGGCGAGTGGCTTCGACAGCGTGTGGGTGATGGACCACTTCTACCAACTGCCCGGGCTCGGCCGGCCCGAGGAGAACATGTTCGAGGCGTACTCATTGCTCTGCGCCATCGCCGCGAGAACGTCGACGGTGCGGCTCGGCTGCATGGTCGGCGGCATGACGTACCGCAACCCGGCCTTCCTCGCCAAGCAGGTCACTGCGCTCGACGTCATCTCGAAGGGTCGTGCCATCTGGGGCATCGGCGCCGGGTGGTTCGAGCGCGAACACCTCGACTACGGCTACGAGTTCGGCACGTTCACCGAGCGCTTCGAGAAGCTCGAGGAGGGCCTGCAGATCATCACGAGCATGTTCGTCAACGACACCACGACCCTCGAGGGCAAGTGGTTCACCGTACGCAACGCGTTCAACGTGCCAAAGCCCGTGCAGGCCGGTGGCCCTCCTGTGCTCATCGGCGGCAGCGGCGAGCGCAAGACCCTGCGCATGGTCGCCCAGTACGCCGATGCCTGCAACGTGTTCGGCACGCCGGATCAGGTTCGTCACCTGATGGGTGTGCTCGACGCGCACTGCGAGCGACTCGGTCGCGACCCGCGCGAGATCTGCCGCACGCGGCTCGGCACGCTCGTCATCGGCGAGACCATGGCCGACGCGCAGCGTGCGCTCTCCCTCCGCCTCGGCGGTCGCAGTGTCGACGAACTGCACCCCGACATGCAGGCCCGCGTCCGCGACCAGTTCATCGTCGGCGACCCCGACACCGTCGTTGCCGCCGTGCACCAACTGCGTGAGGCCGGCCTCGACGGGCTCATCTTCAACATGGCCAACCCGTACGAGCCCGGCGTGGTCGAGCTCGCCGGCAGCACGCTGCAACGCGCCTTCGCCTAGCGGCGCCGCGTCGCGTCGAGGACCCCGCGAGGTGCGCGGCGGCCGGGTGTGACAGCGGTCTCGGCCCAGAGAACGAGGGGTAGCCTTGCCCGCATGGCAGGGGACCTCATCTACGCATTCCGCATCATGCGGCTGCCTCTGCTCGACGCGGGAGGTGCGCCCATCGGTCGCCTCGACGACATCGTGCTGGTCGGCGGCCCGGCCCCGCGCGTCGTGGGCTTCGTCGCCACCAGCCAGCGCCGTCGCATCTTCGTCAACGCCGGTCGCATCGCCACACTCGACAACGACGGCGCCCGCCTGCGCAGTTGGGACCTCGACCTCAACCCCTTCAAGCCCAAGGCGGGTGAGATCCTGCTCGGTCGCGACCTGATCGACCAGCGTCTGCCCGGCGGACGCAACGACGAGCGCGTCAGCGACGTCGCGCTGCGCCCGGCGACCGATGGCCGCCATCAGTGGTGGGAGCCCGCCAAGGTGCGGCTCGCCCGCCAGACGGTGATGGGCGGTGTCATGCGCCGTCGCCCCAGCTATCGCCTCGTCGACGTGACCGAGGTGGCCGAGTTGTTCCACCTCGAGGCCGGCACCGAGATCGCGGCCGAGGCGGCTCGCCTGCGCGACATGCACCCGTCCGACGTCGCTGGCATCGTGCGCGCCCTGCCCGTCGGCCAGCGCAAGCAGCTCGCCGAAGCAATGGACGACGAGCGGCTCGCCGACCTGCTCGAGGAGCTGCCCGAGGCCGAGCAGCTGCGCATCATCGAGGGGCTCGACATCGAGCGGCTCGTCAGCGTGCTCGAGGAGATGGAGTCCGACGACCTCGCCGACCTGCTCGCCGAGATGCCGGGCGAGCAGCGCACCAAGGTGCTCGAGGCCATGGACGAGGAGGATGCCGACGTGATGCGTCGACTCCTCAGCTACGACGAGGGCACCGCCGGCTCGCTCATGACGACCGACCTGGTCATCATGGGCCCGACCGCAACGGTCGCCGAGGCACTCGCCGAGATCCGCGACCCCGAGTGGCTGTCATCGATCGCCGCCCAGGTCTTCGTGGTGCAGCCACCGTTCAAGCCGCCGACCGGTGCGTACGTCGGCGTGGTGCACTTCCAGCGCCTGCTGCGCGAGCCACCGTCGATGGAGATCGGTCGGTGCATCGAACAGGCGCCCACCATCTCGCCCGAGACGCCCGAGCGCGAGGTCGCCGAGCGGTTGGCGAGCTACAACCTGCTGTCGATCGGCGTCTGCGACGACTCCGGGCGACTGCTCGGCGCGATCACGGTCGACGATGTGCTCGACCGCACGCTGCCCACGGGTTGGCGGCAGCGCAGGCGGGTGACGTCGGGGGCGGTGTCACGATGACCCGCCGCGACGACACCACCACGACCGACGCCCAGCGCCCGGCACGCGCCTCGCGTCGCGTCAGCCTCACCACCCCTCGCCAGCGTCGCCGCCTCGGCGTGCACTACGACCCCGATGCCTTCGGCGCGTTCAGTGAGAGCATCGCCCGCTACTTCGGCACGGCCCGTTTCCTCGTGTACCAGACCGTGTTCTGTGTGGTGTGGGTGCTGTGGAACAGCTTCGGTCCCGCCGGCGGGCGGTTCGACGAATGGCAGTTCGTCGGCCTCACCCTGCTGCTCTCGCTGCAGGCCGCCTACGCCGCGCCACTCATCCTCCTCGCCCAGAACCGGCAGGAGCAGCGCGACCGGCGGCAGGCCGAGAACGACCGCAAGCTCGCCGAGCGCAACCAGGCCGACACCGAGTTCCTCGCCCGCGAGATCGCGAGCGTCCGCCTGTCGCTCGCCGACATGCCGAACGCGGGTGACCTCGACGACCGACTCGACGACATCAGCGAGCGGGTCACCGCCGCCCTCGACGCCATCACCGCGCGCCTCGACGAGCTGTCGACGCGCCTCGATCAGCAACGCTGACGCGCCCGGCGGCAGTCACCAACTCGTTGCCCGGGCGACGCCGGTGAACTCCTGCACGCGGACACCCAGCGCCGTCGCCCGGGACAGCACATCGAGGTGCCGTGTCGAGGAGTCGCTCAGCGAGTGCACCCCAGGGGCCAGCGACGGCGCGACCTCGAGCATCGACATCACCGTGGCGGCACAGACGGCGGCGGCGAGATCGGCCGTCGCGCCCGATGCACCGGCGATGACCGTGTGGCGGGCGCCGTCGGCAAGGGCTCCACGCACCTCGGCGCGCACCGACCCGAGGTCACCTGACGCATGGGGCGGGGTGAGCATCGGCAGCCTCGCCGTCAGCCGGTCGCGGCGCGTCGCCGAGAGCCGCGCCGAGATGCGCGCCGCGTGCGGCGCGGACCGCTGCAGCAGCAGCGGGTCGGCCATCGCGGCCCGATAGCAGTCGTGTGCCGCGATCGGTTCGGGGAACCACACCAGCTCGCGACCACTGCCACCCGGTGGGGCGATCCACGCGCCGTCGTGCCAGCCGACGGCAGCGCTCCCCAGGGCCGTGTGGTGCTGGCGGGCGCATGCCGGTCCCGCTGTGCCGTGCACGGCGATGTGCACCTCGTCGACCACCGCGACCTGTTGCTCGAGCAGCCCGACGAGCAACCCGCTCAGCCCGGGTGCCATGCCCGCACCGACGACCAGTGGGACCTGCGCGTCGGCGGCCGCGGCGTCGAGCGCGACCATGTCGCGCACGTCCCCCAGATCGTCGCCGAGCGAGACCACCGGTACACCAGCTCGGACACAGTGGCGCACGTACGTCGCATGGGGTGCAGGTCCGCACATCACGACGAGGTCCGCGACGAGCAGGTCGTCGAACACGTCGACCGCCACGGCACCACGCGGCACCACGACACGCGAGCCGTCGCGCACCGACGTCGTCACGGCGGGATCGTGCACCGCGACCCGGTACCCGGCACGCAACAGGTGCGCGACGACGCGGAAGCCGGTGACGCCGCAGCCGGACACACCGATGATGGCCGACGATCGCGTACGGCTGGTGGCGTCACTGCCAGGTGCGCTCGACACGTGTGACCCCGCCCTTCGCGACCTAGCGGGCCCGGGCAGCAGACGAGTCGCGCGGCGGCACGGCGATCTCGCGCCAGCCGCCCTCCTGCGGTGGCACACCGCCCTTGCCGCGGACGCGCAGCAGACCCGCGATTGCGCCCGCCAGTGACAGGGCGTACAGCGCACGACGGAGCAGCCTCATTGCGGCCGAGCGTACCGGCGGCACGTGCACCACAGGGCCGCGGCCGAAAACGGCCACAGCCACCCGATTGGGTGGCTGTGCTCAGGACTTCCTCGATGGTTCGAGGTTCTGGTGGGGCTAACAAGAATCGAACTTGTGACCTCATCCTTATCAGGGATGCGCTCTAACCGACTGAGCTATAGCCCCAGAACCGGTTGCGAAGGCTAGCGGCCGAACTGGCGAACTCTCAACCGGCGCCCACCGGGGATGTCAGCCGCCGGACGCACCGATCGGTACGCCGTCAGCGGAATCCGCTGGTGAAGCGGTCGAACAGCTCGCCCGCCCGCGAGCGGCGCCCGAGGTCGGTGGCGACGACTTCTTCCTCGAGCACGCTGACCCGCACGCCCCCGACCAGGTCGGTGATCAGGTTGAACAGCGTCGCCGCCAGTACCGCCAGACCCGTCAGGCCGACCGCCACGAACAGGCCGGCGATCCACGCGTTGTGGTACACCTCGCCGCCCTTCAGGTCGAAGGTCTGCCAGCCGAAGCTCTCGAAGAACCGCTCGACGTTGTCGATCGTGCCGGTGTTCTCGGCGACCTTCCACAGCAGCACCCCCGCCGTGAGCAGCACGACGTAGAGGAAGAGACTGAACACGCCGGCCACCTTGAACACGCTCCAGGTGTCGATGTGCCGGACCACCCGGGTGACGCGGCGCACTCGGGGACGGCGGCGCCCCATCACGAGGGGGCCGGTCGCGTCGGGCGCAGCGATCGGCATCGCCGCGGCAGCCGACGCGGCGCCCGCGTTGCTGGCCTCGGCGGGGACGATGTCGGGGAGTTCGAAGGGACCCCGGGGCTCGAGCGGCTCGAGCCGGTCGAGTGCATCGAAGAGCGACGTCGAGCCGCCGCGTACCGGATCGGGTGCCGGCGTCGAGGGAATCTGCTGCGTGGAGCGGTCGTCGGCTGCAGCCTTGGGCGTCCGCTCGGTCGAACCCGAACCGGGCCGTGCCGTCCGCGTTGCAGGTCGCGGCTCGACCCTCGGAGCGGTCGGGACGTCGGCCTCGGTGCCCTGTGTCGCTTTGGGTGCGGCGCGCTTGGTCGGAGGACGGCGCGGCGTCGCAGGCGCGGGCTGCTCGGACGTCGGCTCGTCGGTCACCGTGCCGAGTGTAGGAGACACATCACGATCGTGCGGGGCGCGCCGTCAGGGTCGTGTCGATGCTCGTGCCCTCGCGGTCAGGTCGCCGAACGAGCCGCTCGCCGACACGGTGACGGTGAGCACACGCCCGGTCGAGACATCGGCGCGTGGGTCGTCCCACTGCCACCCGACCACCTCGGCACCGTTCGCGGCGGCGATCGCCCGCGCCGCATCGAGGCCGTACACCACGCCTGCCAGTGCTGCTGCGTCGGCCGCCGACTCGACACGGGCCCGCGCGCTCAGACGCACTCCCCATGCAGCGACACCGACGGCCATCACGGCCGTCACTGCCACCACCATCAGCAGTACCGGGATCGCCTGCCCCCGATCGGGTACTCGCCCCGACTCGGGTTCGACCACGGCTACTCCTCGTCGCTCGACAGCACCGGTGTGACCGAGGCGACGGTCTGGTCGTCGGGGACGCTCATGATCGAGACGCCGGTCGCGTCGCGACCGATGTGCCGGATCCCACTGACGGGCGTGCGGATCGTCGTGCCACCGCTCGACACGGCGACGATCTCGTCGTCGTCGCCGACCATGAACGCGGCCACGACCTTGACGCCCTTGTTGCGGATGAACTTGATGCCCTTGACGCCCTGGCCACCACGGGTCTGACGCTTGAACTTCTCGAGCAGTACCCGCTTGCCGAAGCCGCGCTCGGTGATCATGAGGATCGAGGTGTCGTCCTTGGCGATGTCGACACTGACCACCTCGTCGCCCGACTTGAGCTTCATGCCGCGCACACCCGACGCAGCACGGCCCATGGCGCGCACCTCTGACTCGGTGAAGCGGATGGTCATGCCGGTCCGGCTGACCATGAAGATGTCGTCGGAGCCGCTCGACTCGATGACGCGCACCAGCTCGTCGCCATCACGCAGGTTGAGCGCGATGAGGCCGTCACGTCGACCGTTGTCGTACTCGTTGAAGGCTGTCTTCTTGACGACACCGTTGCGGGTCGCGAAGAACAGGTACCGCTCGGCCGCGAAGTCGCGCGTGTCGATGATGGCCTGGATGGTCTCGCCCGCCTGCAGGGGCAGCAGGTTGACGATCGGGATGCCCTTGGCGGTCCGCTCGCGCTCGGGTACCTCGAGTGCACGCAGCCGGTACACGCGCCCGCGGTTGCTGAAGAACAGCAGGTACGCGTGCGACGACGTGAAGATGACGTGTCGGATGATGTCGTCGGCCTTCAGCCGGGCACCGGCCACACCGCGCCCGCCGCGGCCCTGCACCCGGAACGACGTCGCGGGGACGGCCTTGACGTACTGCGCCTCGGTCATCAGCACGACGACTTCCTTGTCGTCGGTGAGGTCCTCGATGCTCA
>JBMSSR010000059.1:0-12864 GCA_049424465.1 Ilumatobacteraceae bacterium | reverse complement strand
TGAGGAGGCCGCCGATGAGCGGCACGATCTTGCCGAAGTAGATGCTGTTGCCCCAACGGATGATCGGGTTGTGCGGCACGCCGACGTCGAGCAGGGCGATGCGGCCGCCCGGCCGGACCACGCGCGCCAGTTCGGCGAAGAAGTCGGGAAGATCGGCGAGGTTGCGCAGCGCGAACCCGCACGTCGCGCCGTCGACCGACGCGTCGGCGAGCGGGAGCCGGAGGATGTCGGCCTGGGCGCGCGGGCTGCCGCTGCGGTCGGCTGACAGCATCCCGTGACTGAGGTCGAACGACAGCGGGTGGTGCCCGGCGCGCTGCAGGTCGATGCACAGGTCGCCGGTGCCGGCGGCGAGGTCGATGACGGTGCTGTGCTCGGGCAGGCGCAGCAGCCGTACCGCCGTGCGGCGCCAGCGCACGTCGAGCCGGAAGGTCATGATGCGGTTGACGAGGTCGTACCTCGGGGCGATGGCGTCGAACATCTCGCGCACTGCGGTGACCTTCTCGTCGCCCACGGGGAGCGTGTCCCGATCCCAGCTGCGGCCGTCCACGTCGCAGAGGCTAGGCCCGTGTGTGCGAGCATTCGTCAATGAGCGACGAACTCTGGCGACATGGGGCACTGCAACTGGCGGGGATGATCGCCAGACGGGAGGTCTCGGCCCGTGAGGTCGTGCAGGCGCACCTCGACCGCATCGACGCCGTCAACCCGTCGGTCAACGCGATCGTCCGGCGGCTCGATGCCGAGGCGCTCACCGCCGCCGACGCGGCTGATCGTGTGGTGGCCGCCGGTGGGCCGCTCGGCCCGCTGCACGGCGTGCCCGTCACGGTGAAGGAGAACATCGACCTCGCCGGCACCCCGACGACGCAGTCGCTGCCCGCGCTGGCGGGGGCGATCGCCCACGCCGATGCGCCGCTCGTCGAGCGTGCCCGTGCGGCGGGTGCGATTCCGATCGGCCGCACCAACCTCCCCGACGGCGGACTGCGCGTCACCACCGAGAGCTCGCTGCACGGCAACACGCGCAATCCCTGGGACCCGGCTCGCACCGCCGGTGGCTCCAGCGGCGGTGAGGGTGCCGCACTCGCCACCGGAATGTCGCCGCTCGGGTTCGGCAACGACATCGGCGGGTCGCTGCGCAATCCGGCGCACTGCTGTGGCGTCGCATCGATCAAGCCCACCACGGGTGTGGTGCCCACCGACACCGTCGTGCCACCCGACGTGCATGCGCTCGCGGCGCAGTTCATGCTCACCGACGGGCCGATGGCGCGTCACGTCGCCGACGTGCGCGCAGGACTGGTTGCCATCGCCGGTGCACACGACCGCGACGTGCACTCGCTGCCCGTCCAGTTGATCGACCGGGCCGCCGGCCGCCGCCTGCGCGTCGCCGTGCTCGCCGACCCGCCGGGTGGCAGCACGCACCCCGAGATCAGCGCTGCGGTCGTGCGCGCCGCCGACGCGCTGGCCGCTGCCGGCGCCGAGGTCACCGCCGCCGAGCCGCCCATGTACGTGCGCTCGATCGAGCTGTGGATGCGGCTGCTCGCCGAGGACATCCGCTGGCAGCGACCGATCATCGACATGGTGATGGGTGAGGCCGGTCGGGTGTTCCTCGATCACGCCCAGGCGATGCTCGAGCCGATGGGCATCGGCGAGTTCCTGCCGCTCGTCGCCGAGCGCCACGCGATCGAGCGTGCCTGGCACGCCTTCCTCACCGAGTACGACGTGCTGCTGACCCCCACGTGGGCGCAGCCAGCGTTCGCCGTGGGCCACGACATCACGTCGCTCGATGCCGCCGCCGGGGTGCTCGAGCAGATCCGCCCGGTGCTGCCGATGAACATGCTGGGTATCCCTGCCGCGGTCGTCCAGGCCGGCATGGCCGACGGCCTGCCGGTGGGCGTGCAGGTGACCGGTCGCCGGTTCGCCGACCTGACCTGCCTCGCGGCCGCCGAGCAGATCGAGCAGGCGCTCGGCGTGGTGACCCCGATCGACCCGCGGGGCTGAGCACGGCCTCGCTCACCGGGGCTCGCGACGGGCTCAGGCCTCGCCGGCGACGGTGGTCGCCCAGCGGTAGTCGGCCTTGCCGCTCGGCGAGCGCACGATGTGTGCGACCCGCACGATCGCCTTGGGCAACTTGAACCGGGCGATGTGTCGGCCCGCCTCGGCGAGCAGCTCGGCGTCATCGACCTCGTGGCCGTCGCGCACGTGTACCACCGCGACGACCTCGCTGCCCCAGCGCTCGCTCGGCCGACCTGCCACGACGCAGTCGTAGACCGCCGGGTGCTGCTTCATCGCGGCCTCGACCTCCTCGGCGAAGATCTTCTCGCCGCCCGAGTTGATGGTGACCGAGTCGCGGCCGTGCAACTCGATGACATCGTCGGCGCGCAGTCGGGCGCGGTCGCCCGGCACGGCGTAACGGACACCGTCGATGACGGGGTAGGTGCGCGCGGTCTTGGCGGCGTCGCCGAGGTAGCCGAGCGCGAGGTTGCCGCTCTTCGCGAGCCACCCGAGCTCGGGGTCCCCGGCGGCAAGGACGCGGGTGAGGTCTGCGGCGAGGACGTGGTTGCCCGGACTCGAGGGGAAGGTGCCCGACGTGGCGCCACCACCCGCCGAGACACTCGACAGCTGACCGCCTGCTTCGGACGACCCCAGCCCGTCGACGATCATCGCTGTGGGCAGGTGTGCCGCGAGGGCGTCCTTCAGCCGAGCGCTGAGCGGCGCGCCACCGGAGAGCACGACGGTGAGGCTCGACAGGTCGTAGTGCTGACCGTCGAGCTCGTCGACGAGCGGTCGGGCGAAGGCGTCGCCGACGATCAGCAGGAAGTTCAACCGCTCGCGCTCGACGAGGCCCCACACGTCGGCGGGGTCGAGGCGATCGGTCACCGACTGGACGAACACCGTGCCACCGTTGTTCCAGGTGCGCAGACTCACCCAGTGCCCGGCGCCGTGCATGAAGGGTGGGCTCGGCAGCGACAGCAGTGTGCCCGGCGCATCGGCGACCACGCCCTCGAGTGTCGGCGCGGTGCTGCCGCCGAAGCAGGCGACGTTGGCGTCACCGTTTCGCCACAACACACCCTTGGGCATGCCGGTGGTGCCGCCCGTGTAGAGGATGTAGAGGTCGTCCGGGCTCCACTCGACCGCTGGCCGCCCGGGGCTGGCGGCGGCGAGTGCGTCCTCGAACCAGACGGCGCCGGGCAGGAGTGGATGACCCGACTCGTCGGGTACCTGCAGGATGACGCGCAGCAGCGGCAGCGACGGAAGTACCGCGGCGAGCGTGGGGGCGAACCTGCTGTGCACCACGATGGCCGTCGCCGATGCGTCCGCGAGCAGATACTGCAATTCCTCCGCGACGTAGCGGTAGTTGACGTTGAACGGCGCGACACGTGCCTTGAAGGCACCGAGCATCGACTCGAGGTACTCGGTGCCGTTGTGCAGGTAGATCGCGAGGTGATCCTGCCCGCTCTCGTGGTGCGCAAGGTGCTCGCGCTCGGTGTGGCACCCGAGTCCTGCGGCGAGCAGGTGGTTCGCGAGGCGTCGGGTGCGCTCGGTGACGTCGGCCCACGTCAGACGTCGGTCGCGGTGGACGAGACACCACTGGTCTGGTCGGCTCGCCGCGATCGCCTCGTGGACGGCAGCCACCGGCCACTGTGTGGGCGCGACTGGCGCCGCGTCGCCGCCCGGGAAGGCCGTCATGCGGCGACGCTAGCAATGGCTGTCGACGAGGTGTGACGCCGGTCCGGGGGTGACCACAGTGGGCGGCCCGGTCGAATGCCGGTCGGGAGAGGCGGGTACTCTCGCCGCATGACGTCTGCCGCGCCGCTGCCCGTTCCCTCCACGCCTGTCGTCGACACGCGCGACGTGTCGCGCGTGCTGTTCGGTGCGTTCATGCCGCAGGGCTGGAAGATGGAACTGTCGGGCATCAAGGGCGCCGTCTCGAAGTGGGAGCGTGCGGTGGACATCGCGTTGCTCGCCGAGTCGCTCGGCTACGACTCGTTGTGGGTCTACGACCACATGCACAACGTGCCGACCCCGGCGCACGAGGCGATGTTCGAGTGCTGGACCGTGATGGCCGCGATCAGTCAGCGCACCTCGCGCATTCGACTCGGGCAGATGGTGGGCTGCAACAGCTATCGGTCGCCGGCGATGCTGGCGAAGATCACCTCGACGCTCGACGTCATCAGCGGCGGGCGGCTCGACTGGGGCATCGGCGCCGGCTGGTACGAGCACGAGTACAAGGGCTACGGCTTCGAGTTCCCCGCGCCCAAGGAACGCATCGGCATGCTGCGCGAGGCTGTCGAGATCGTGCGCAGTCTGTGGACCCAGTCGGACACCACGTACGAGGGGCGCTACTACCGGCTCGACGGCGCACAGTGCGACCCCAAGCCGCTGCAGCAGCCGACACCGCCGATCCTCATCGGCGGTGCGGGCGAGCAGTTGACGCTGCGCGTCGTGGCGCGGTTGGCCGACTGCAGCAACTTCGGCGGGACACCCGACGAGTGGGCCCGCAAGCGCGAGATCCTCAAGGGTCACTGCGCCGCCGTCGGCCGCGACGAGACGACGATCCGCAAGACGTGGAGCCCCGAGATGCTCATCCGCCCGACCGAGGCCGAGGTGATTGCCACCGGCACGCGCAGCCTGTGGGGGCTGTCGGCCGAGACATGGCGCGAGACCAACCTGGTCGGCACGCCGGAGCAGGTCTGCGAGAAGGTGCAGCGCTACCTCGACCTCGGGTGTACCGGGTTCATCCCGTGGTGCGCCGATTACCCCGACACCGAGACGCTCGAGCTGTTCGCCCGCGAGGTCATGCCCAACTTCCGCTGAGCCGAGACGTCGTCGCCATCGGCGCGGACGCAACGGTTCAGAACAGCGACGTCTGTTCGGCGGCACCGACCGTCGGCGCCTCGTGCAGCGCGTCGAGACCCGGCGTGAGCGCAGCGACGCGGTCGTGCAGTGCTCGGGCGAGCCGTGGCGACTCGCGGTTGTCGGGGGTGTGCACGAAGAACGAGGGTGAGCGCCCCTCGTGCACCCACGTGCTCAGCGTGTCGGCCCACTGCTCGAGTCCGGTCTCGACCCGTTCGGGCTCGTCGCCGCCGACGAACCGCACGACCGGCTGGTCGGTGAGCGCGACGTCGAGCAGGGGCAGCCGCGGCTTGGTGCGCCACTCGTCGTGGCCCTGCTCGGTGCGCGGCGGACGCGAGAAGAGCACGGTGGTGTCGAGCACGACCCGCTCCATGCGATGTGCATCGAGTACCCGGTGCAGCGCTGCCAGTGCCGGCCCGCCGCAGAACTCGTGGTGCCGCACCTCGACCGACCACCGCACACCGCTCGTCAGTCGTGATGCCGTCGAGGCGAGCGCATCGAGATCGGAGGGACCGAATGATGCCGGGAGCTGCAGCATCACGCCTCCCAGCGCATCCCCGAGCGGTGAGAGCAGTTCGACGAACTGATCGAGGAGGCTGCCGACATCGCGGAGCCGCCGGTCGTGTGTGACCTCGCGCGGGGCCTTGACGACCATGCGGAACGGGGTACTGACCTGGGCGGCCCACTTCTGCACCGTCGCCCGGGCCGGTGATGCGTAGAAGGTGGTGTTGCCCTCGACCGCATTGAGCAGTCGGCTGTAAGGGACGAGTTCGCTGCCGGGCGGCGTGTCGTTCGGCAGGTACCGGCCGACCCATGCCCGGTTGGCCCACAACGGCGCGCCGACGAACAGCGAACGCTGCGTCGGTCGACCCTCTGGTGTGGTCATCGCGGGCGGCCGGTCGCGGGTGCGTCGGGGGGTGAACTGCGACGGACGCCGCTCACTCGTAGCTGCGGAAGATGACCTCGGCGACGCAGCTCGGCTTGGCGGCGCCCTCGCACTCGAACACGAACTGGTAGGTCTGCTGGCTGCCGCCCGGGATGTCCTCGACGCCCAGCAGCGTGATGCCGAGGCGGACCTTGGCCCCGACCGGGACCGGCGACATGAACCGCACCTTGTTGCAGCCGTAGTTGACGCCCATGCGGAAGCCGGTCGTGGTGATCGCCTGTGGCATCAGCACGGGGCCGAGCGACAGCGTCAGGTACCCGTGGGCAATGGGGCCGCCGAACGGGCTCTCCTTGGCGGCGCGCTCGGGGTCGACGTGGATCCACTGGTGGTCGCCGGTCGCGTCGGCGAAGAGGTTGACGCGCTCCTGGGTGATCTCCATCCAGTCGCTGTACCCGAGGTGCTCGCCGACGAGCGTCTTCAGCTCGGCGGTGCCATTGATGATGCGCGGTGCCATGGGTGCAGCCTTGCACGCGGACCGGCCGGGGCGGAACCCGACGGGTGGCTGGTCAGTAGCCCAGTCGCTCGACGCGGTCGGGGCGGCGCTGCCAGTCCTTGTCGACCTTCACGAACAGCTCGAGGAAGATGCCCTCCGGCAGCTGCTGCCGGGCGCGGGTGCCGACCTCCTTCAGCACGGCACCGCCCTTGCCGATGACCATGCCCTTCTGGCTGTCGCGCTCGACGATGATCTCGACCTTGACCCGCGGCCAGTCCCACTCGGCGACGCGGGTGGCGATGCTGTACGGCAGCTCGTCGTGCGTGACGGCGAGCAACTGCTCGCGCACCAGCTCGGCGACCCACTGCTCGTCCGGCTGGTCGGTGTGGACGTCGTCGGGGAAGTACTGAGGCCCCTCCGGGAGCTGCGCGGCGAGCCGCTCGACGAGCTCGGGGACGCCGCGACCGGTGCGGGCCGAGACGGGGAAGTACTCGGTGGCGCCGAGCGACGACGCGGCAGCCAGCTGAGCCACGACCGCCTGCGGCTTGACGGCATCGATCTTGTTGACGATCACGATCGTGTTGGACATGTCGAGATGACGGGCCACCCACTGGTCGCCAGTGCCGAACGGTTTGGTGGCATCGATGACGAGGCACGTGATGTCGACGTCGGCGATGCTCTCGAGTGCCGTCGCGTTGACGCGCTCGCCGAGTGCGCTGACGGGCTTGTGCAGGCCGGGCGTGTCGACGAACACGAGTTGGGCATCGCCGGCGGTGAGCACGCCCATCACGCGGTGACGCGTCGTCTGTGGCTTGTCGCTGACGATGCTGACCTTGTGCCCGCACATTGCGTTGACGAGGCTGCTCTTGCCGACGTTGGGTCGACCGACGAGGGTGATGAACCCGCTGCGCGTGACGGCCATGTCAGCCCGTCCCACTGGCCGACACGAGGAGCGACTCGAAGTCGCGGTAGGCGAGCGGCTCGCCGGCGCGCGTCAACTCGCCCGACGGCATCGGTACTGCCTCGTCGAACGTCACCTGGCCGATGCCGCGACTGTCGGCGAGCGTGAGGACGAGCTGGGCGACGACGAGTCGCTGGTCACCGACCGTGAGCGCGTCGAAGAAGCCGTCCGGCAGGGTCACCTCGGCGATGCCGGAGCCGTCGGTCGAGACGTTGATCTCGAGCAGTCCCGGGAGGGCCGAGCGCAGCCCGGTGCCGAGGTCGCCGGCGGGTGGTCCGGCCTGCAGCGCCGCGACCAGCTGTGCGGGTACGACCGGGGTAGGGAGTTGCACCGCCACGTACGTCAGCCGGCCGCTGGCGATGAAGTACAGACGGACCTGCTCGGTCTGCACGGGGGGTTCGGTGGTGGCGAGCCCCTCGGTGGTGGCGGGAGCGATCGACGTGGTCGTGGACGCGAGCGTCGACGAGACAACGGTGTCGGCGAGGCCGAACGGAGGGTCGACGGACTCGACGCGGCCCTCGCCGACGACCCTGCATGCGGTGAGCGCCGTGCCCATCAGGACGGCGACCCCCAGCGTGATGCCGCCGAGTCGCCGCAGCAGCGACGGGGTGACCGGGCATGTGGCGTCGGGATGGGTCTGGCGGGTGCCCATCACACGACCTCCGGGAAGCTGACCTTGAAGCGGGCGCCGCCACCCGGCCGGTCCTCGACCCACGCGTCACCGCCGTGTGCCTGGGCGTGCTCGGCGACGAGTGCCAGGCCGAGACCCGTGCCCACGCGGTGCCGGGCGGCGCTGCCACGCGCGAAGCGCTCGAAGATGCGGAAGCGCTCGCTGCGTGCGACACCTGGCCCGGCGTCGTCGACGGTGAGGACCAGCGCGTGACGGTTACCCATCGAGAGCGAGATGCCGACCGCACCGCCTCCGTGCTCGCGAGCGTTCTCGAGCAGGTTGGCGAGGATGCGCTCGACACGCAACTTGTCGATGCGCACCAGTGGTGGGACGTCGTCGGCGGTCTCGATGGGGACCGACGCGAACCCGAAGCGCTGCGCGATGCGCGGTACGAGGTCGCGCACGTCGACTTCTTCGCGGTGCAGTTCGGTCGAGCCGGCGTCGATTCGCGACAGCTCGAGCAGGTCCATCACCATCGCGTCGAACCGGCGGACCTGGCCGACGACGAGGTCGAGCGCCTGCTGGCTGCGCTCGGCGAGCTCGTCACGGCGACCGTCGAGCACCTCGACCGCTGCCGTGAGGGCGGTGATGGGGGAGCGCAGTTCGTGGCTGACGTCGCTCGCGAAGCGGGCCTCGCGCTCGATGCGGGCCTGCACGGCGTCGGCCATGTCGTTGAAGCTGCGCGCGAGCCGGGCGAGATCGGGATCGTTCTCGGGTGGCATGCGCGTGTCGAGACCCCCCGATGCGATGTCGCTCGCCGCAGCAGCAACACGCGAGAT
This sequence comes from Ilumatobacteraceae bacterium, assembly GCA_049424465.1. Lineage (GTDB taxonomy): Bacteria > Actinomycetota > Acidimicrobiia > Acidimicrobiales > Ilumatobacteraceae > UBA668. The sequence continues at coordinate 4,227 of JBMSSR010000059.1, read as the reverse complement.
GGGCCGCAGCAGGCGGCGGCTGGTGAGCACGCCGAGGAACCCGGCGAGCAGGGTGGTGACACCGGCGCCGACCAGCAGCGCGGTCGTGATGACGTAGAGGCTGCGCTGCGTACCCTCCATCGGGAACGCCTCGAAGTACTGGGCGTCGGCGGCGGGGATGCTGATGCCGACGGCGACGTACGGCTCGCCGTTCAGCGAGAACCGCTGCATCGAGCTCTCACCCTGGCCCACGGCGGTGCGCAGCTCGAGCGGGAAGGCGTCTGCCTGGTAGCGCACGTCGCCGAAGACCCTCGAGCCTTGCAGCAGCAGTGCAAAGCCGCCGCTCTCGTTGCGCAGGTCGCGGGCAGGGTCGATGCGCTGCTCGGCGAGCAACTGGTCGCGCACCGTTCGGGCGTTGCTGTACGCCTGCGTCCGGGCGACCTGCAGCCGCTGGTCGATGAGGTACGAGCGGGCGACGCCGTACGTGGCGACGGCCAGACCGAGGCTGGTGACGAGGGCGGTGACCGAGAAGTAGAGGGTGACACGCGTGCGCAGGCGCAGCGCGGGGCGCCGCAGCGGGTCGTGGTGGTCGGTCACCTGCACCGTGCCAGTGTGCCGCAGGAAGGGCGGGCTCGGGTGCCGGACCGGGGAATGTTCACCGCTGCCGGTGAGGCGCCAGGGGGAGGAAGGCACCTCACCGGAGCAGCGTGAACAGTCACTACTCTGACCGACGTGTGTGACGGGACGGCACCCGCTGTGTGCGTTTTCTGTAACAGATGCGCGGGCCTGCTGCAGCCGCGGTGCCATCGTGCCGGCGTCCCGACAGGCTCGCTGACGTGAACCAGTTGTTGCTCGTCGAGGACGACGACGCCATCCGCCTGGCACTGTCGATGGCGCTCGAGGACGAGGGCTACGTCGTGGTGCAGGCACCGACCGCGGCCGCCGGTCTGGCGGCATTCGCCGAGCGCGAGCCCGACCTCGTGCTGCTCGACCTGCGCCTGCCCGACATGTCGGGCTTCGAGGTCTGCCGACTGCTGCGTGCGTCGAGCCTCGTGCCGATCATCATCGTCACGGCACAGACCGACACCTACGACCTGGTCGCAGGGCTCGAGGCCGGTGCCGACGACTACGTCACCAAGCCGGTGGTGCCCAAGGAGCTCGCGGCCCGGATCCGCGCCGCGCTGCGGCGTGTCCACCTGCACGAGACGGTGGTGCCGTCGTCGGTCAGCCGCTTCGGCGACATCGAGGTACGGCGCGACCAGGGCGTCGTGCTGAAGGGTGGCGTCGAGCTGAACCTCACCAAGACCGAGTACCGGCTGATGTGCGAGTTCGCCGACCACGCCAACATCGTGCTGTCCCGCGACCAGTTGCTCGAGCGGGTGTGGGGCTACGAGTACCTCGGCGACAGCCGGCTCGTCGACGCCCACGTGCGGCGGCTGCGGGTGAAGATCGAGGACCAACCCGACGAGCCCAAGCTCATCGTCACCGCCCGCGGCATCGGGTACCGACTGCTCGCCTGACCCGATTCGGGCGGTCCAGGAGGTTCAGCGCTCGGGGTGCCACGCAGGGCGGCGCTTCTCGAGGAACGCCGACATGCCCTCTGCGGCCTCGGTGGTGCGGAAGAGTTCGTCGCTCTGGCGGGCCATCTCGGTGAGCGCCTGCAGATCGGCCGACCGGTCGCGCAGCAGTCGCTTCGTTGCCAGCACTGCGCCGGGCGCGCCGGCCAGCACCCCGTCGCAGAGCGACTGCACCGTGGCGTCGACGTCATCGGTCACGTGGGTGACGAGTCCGATCCTCAGTGCCTCGGTGGCACCGAAGACCTCGCCGGTGAGGAACGGTGCAGCGATCGACGACCACGAGCAGCGGGCGAGCACGGGCACGCTGATGATCGACGGTGCGACACCGATGCGCACCTCACTGAACGAGAAGTCGGCGTCGCGTCGCACCACTGGAAGGTCGCACGCGGCCATCAGGCCGATGCCCCCGGCTCGGGTGGGACCGGACACGGCGGCGATGGTCGGCACCGGCATCGACATCAACTGACCGAGCACGTGTGCCATCGCCCGGCCGCTGCTGGTGGCGCCACCGGTCCGCCCGGCGAGTGACCGGTGGTCGGCGACACGTTCGCGCAGGTCGAGCCCGGCACAGAACACCGGGGGCTCGTGCGTGAGCACGACGGCCCGCACCACCGAGGCGTGCACCTGCGCCAGCACCGTGTCGAGCGTCGACGACAGCGCCTCGAGCACGACGCGCGACAGCGCGTTGCGGGTCGCGGGCGACGCGAGCACGACCTCGGCGACGGCGCCGTGGCGCGAGTGCTGCAGCCGCACGGGCGGGTTGTCGGGGCCGGGATTGTCGTCCGTGCTCATGGTGCTCGCCGTGCTCCTCATCGTTCGTGCGTGGCGCCGACACGTGGCGTGAGCGCGTTCGCGTGACGGCGGTGTCGGGGTCAGGTGGTGATCTCGCGCAGGAACTGCTCGGCATCGGCGCGCTCGCGCGTGCGCCGCATCGGTGGCAGGGCCTTCACGATCTGCCAACGGTAGTTCGCGGTGCCGAGACGGCGGTCGAACACCGCCACGACGCCGCGATCGGTCGACGTTCGGATGAGGCGGCCGACGGCCTGTGCGAGCAGCATCGACGCGCGGGGGATGTCGATCTCGCCGAACGCGGCCGGCCCGAGGATCTCGCGGCGCGCCGAGAGCAGCGGGTCGTCGGGTCGTGGGAACGGGATGCGGTCGATCGTCACCAGGCTGAGCGTCCGGCCGGGGATGTCGACGCCCTGGAAGAAGCCCGACGTCGCGAACAGGCACGAGTGCTCGTCCTCGGTGAAGGCGCGCACGAGTGCCGTCTTGGGCATGTCGCGCTGGGTGAGCACCGGGACGTCGACGCGCGCCCGCACCGCCTCGGCTGCCGCGTCCATCGCGCGGTAACTCGTGAACAGGGCGAGCGTTCGGCCGCCTGCTGCGGTGATGAGCGACACCAGCTCGTCGTGCACGCCGGCGGCGTAGCCGGGATCGCGTGGGTCGGGCAGGTGCAGCGCGCAGTAGAGGAGGCTGTTGGCCTCGTAGTCGAACGGGCTGCCGACGTCGAGCTCGTCGAACCCTCCGTCGGGCAGGCCGACTCGGTGTCCGATCGACGATGGCACGGTCGCGCTGGTGAGGACCGCCGTGTACGGACCCCACACCGAGCGGGCGAGCACCTCGCCGACCTGCAGCGGAGCGATCTCGAGACGCGGCGACTCGGGTGAGCCGGCGACGAACGCGACGTAGCCCTCGCGGTCGAGCAGTGCCTGGTCGATGCCCTCCTGCAGCCGGGTCGCGAGCTGTTGCGAGCGCAGCACGCGCTGCTTGACGTCGGGCAGGTCGCTGGAGATGGCGCGCAGCGCGCTCTGTGCGCCCTGCAGCCGGTCGCGCAGGTCGAGCAGCATGGCGCGCACGGTGTCGGGCAGCGGCACCGGCAGTCGTTGGCCGACGAGGTCGCCGAGCACCTCGCGCGCGAGCGTCGGTGCCTCGGCGAGCGGTGCCATCACCGCTGGGTCGTCGAGGATGCGCCGCAGCACGCCGACGACTCGCGAGAAGCGGCCGCCGCTGATCTGGCTGCCGACGGTGTCGCTCATGATGTCCTCGAGCTGGTGTGCCTCGTCGAAGACGACGACGTCGTGCTCGGGCAGCAGGGCGTTGTTGCTCGCGACGTGCAGGCCGTACAGGTGGAGGTTGACCACGATGACGTCGGCCTCTGCCGCACTGGCCCGCGCCATCTCGGCGAAGCAGCTCGCGCCGCTCGGGCAGCGGTTCACGCCGGGGCACTCCTCGCTGCCGACGCTGACGGCCTGCCACGCCCGGTCGGAGGGGGACCAGTCGAGCTCGGCGGCGTCACCGGAGTGCGTGGTGCGTGACCACTCGATGAGCCGCGCCACCTCGGCCTGGGTCACGGCCGCCATGTCGTCGAGCTCGAGCTGCGCCTGTGCGCTCTCGGTGCGGTTCTCGAGCTCGCTGATGCGCTGCGGGCACACGTAGTTGCTGCGGCCCTTGACGACCGCCCACTCGAATGGTCGACCGAGGTGCTCCTGCAGGAAGGGGAGGTCCTTGTCGGCCAGCTGGTCCTGCAGCGCCTTGGTGGCGGTGGCGACCACGGTGCGCCGCCCCGACATGATCGCCGGGACGAGATACCCGATCGTCTTGCCGGTACCGGTGCCCGCCTGCACGACGACGTGACGCTGGCCGACGATGGCATCGGACACGGCGTGTG
>JBMSSR010000058.1:0-12954 GCA_049424465.1 Ilumatobacteraceae bacterium | reverse complement strand
ACGCGTGCTCGTTGCTCTTGGTGTACTCGAGCGTGGGCAGCAGCCACACGTCGAGCTCCTCACCCACCCGCTCGACCGCAGCCTCGGCGACCGCTGTGGCGACGACACTGTCGGTGCTGAGCGGCAGGTGAGGCCCGTGCTGCTCGATCGCGCCGAGCGGTTGCACGAGGATGCTGCGCTCGGTGAGCAGCTCCGACACCTGCGGGCCGGTGAGATCGGGGAAGTATCTGACGCGGGGCACGGGCGCACGCTACCCGCGGGCAGCTGACCGTGGGCCAGAATGGTCGCATGCGCCAACCCACACGGGACCACGACGCGATCGTCATCGGCGGCGGCCACAACGGGCTCGTCTGTGCCGCCTACCTCGCCCGGGCCGGCCTGCGCACGCTCCTCGTCGAGGCACGGTCCACCGTTGGCGGTACCGCCTCCAGCGAGCCCTTCGAGGGTGCGACGGTCAACATCTGCAACTGCGACCACCTCACCTTCCGCACCACGCCCATCGTCGACGAACTCGACCTTGTCGCGCACGGGCTGCGCTACATCGACGTCGAGCCGTCACAGTTCAACATGGCCTGGTCGGGCGGACCGGCGTGGCAGAGCCACCACTCGGTCGACGCAACGCTCGACTCACTCGCACAGACGCATCCCACCGAGGTCGACGGCTACCGCCGCTACGTGCGCGACGCAGTACCAGCCGTGCAACTGGTCATGTCAGCGGCCAATGAGCCACCGACGGCCGGCGCCCTCCTGCGACGGGGGGCCGCAGCCCGCGGGCGGGGTGCAGCCACCCTCCTGCGCTGGAGCCGCCGCAGCGCCGCCGAGGTGATGCGCGAGTACTTCTCGACCGACGCGCTGCAGGGCCCCGGCATGGTCACCGGTCCGATGGTGTGGGGCATCTCCCCCGAGTTCGCGGGGACCGGTCTCGGGGCGCTCACCTACGCGTTCCGCCACGTCGGCACGGTCGGACGACCCGTCGGGGGCAGCGGTGAGGTGCCGCGGACCCTGCGCGCCACCTTCGAGGCAGCAGGTGGGCAGCTCCTCACCAGTACCAGGGTGCAGGCGATCACGTGCGAGGGGCCGGCCGTCCGCGGCGTCGTGCTGTCGGATGGCACCGAGGTGACCGCCGACATCGTGGTGAGCGCCTGCAACCCGCACCAGACCTTCCTGCAGTGGTTGACCAACGCCCCGCCCCAGGCGCGATCGCTCGTCGAGCGCTGGCGCTCGATCCCCCACGCCGACGGGTACGAGTCGAAGATCGATGCGCTGCTCGACCACCCGCCGGTCCTGTCGGCCGCAGCGCAGGCCGGAGCAACCGACCCGTCCGCGGCGACACACGTCATCGCACCGTCGCTCGCCGAGATGCACCGCGGCTTCTCGCTCATGAGCGACGGCGAGGTACTCCCCCGTCCGGCGTTCCTGGCCAACACGCCCACGGTGGACGACCCGAGCGTCGCACCGTCCGGACAGCACGTGCTGAGCCTCGAGGCCCTGTTCACCCCCTACGCGTTGCGCGGTGGGTGGCCCACCAGTACCGAGCCAGACCGATGGCTCGACCTCTTCGGTGGTCTCACCACGACCGGCACCCGCGACTTCCGCGATTCGATCTCGGCCTGGCGCGCCATGACGCCGGACCGTTACGAGACCGAGTTCCACCTCCCGCACGGACATGCCACATCGTTCGCCGGTGGGCCCCTCGCGGCATTCCGACCCCGCGATCCCGAGCTGCTGCGCTATCGCACGGCAGTCGACGGCCTGTACCTCACCGGTGCTGCCACCTTCCCGGGCGCAGGCGTGTGGGGTGCCGCGGGACGCAACGCCGCGCTCGTCGTGCTCGCCCGCCTCGGGCTACGCGCACGCTCGTAGCGCGATCGCCGCCCACCCGTCGAGCACCTCGACGTCGACCGGGGACATCGGAGCCAGTGCCTCGAGCACATGGTCGTACCGGCCGTCGAGCACCCCGCTGATGATGAGCACCCGACGTGTCACCCGGCGCAGGTACGGCGCGAGGTCGACGAGCGTCGGGGCAAGGATGTTGGCGACCACGACGTCGAATGCGTCGTCCACCGCCTCGAGCGGCGTGGTGGAGACCGCCACGTCGACACCGTTGCGTCGCGCGTTGTCGAGGGTGATCGGTACCGCGGCCGGTGCGATATCGATGCCCACTGCCGCAGCGGCACCGAACCTCATCGAGGCGATCGCCAGGACGCCACTGCCGCACCCGACATCGAGGACTCGGTCACCCGGACGTACCATGCCCATCAGCGCGCGCAGCGACAACACTGTCGTCGGATGGTCGCCCAGCCCGAATGTCGAGCCGGGTTCGACGAACAGCACCTCGTCGCCGGGGCGCGGCCCCGGGTCGACCCACGCCGGGCAGACCACGAGTCCCGGCGCGACGTCGACGGGACGGGCGAACTCGCGCCACGTGTCGGCGACCGACGCGTCGATCTCGACGAGTCGCCACGCCCACGCCGATGACGGGGCCGTCGATGCCGCCCGAGCCGACCACTGTGCGACTGCCGAGCCGTCGCTGTCGTCGCCGAGCGATGTCCACAGCTCGACGAACCCCGACGCTCCCTCACGCTCCTCGACGGCGACAACGCCGAGCGACCACAACAGATCGCTCGCCACCTCGACGTCCGAGAGTGGCACCTCGACGACGAACGCCCTCACCCGGCACCGCCGCCGTCGAGTCGCCGCAGTTCGGCGCGATAGCGCTGTGCCCGGGCGGTGTACGACGCGACACCTGCTGAGATGAGGCCGGCGTTCGCCCTGCCGGGCTTGATCTGCGCCGGCGTGCCGACCGCGAGTGCACCGCCCGGCACGATCGTGTCGTTGAGCACGACCGCGTTGGCAGCGACGATGGCGCCGGTCTGCACGACGGCGCGGTGCAGCACGACGCTGGCGTTGCCGACGAGGCAGCCGGGCTCGATCGTGCAGCCCTCGAGGTGCACCATGTGCCCGATCACGCAGTCGTCCCCGACGACAGTCGGCCACTCGAGCGTGGTGTGCAGGACGGAGTTGTCCTGCACGCTGGTGCGCTCGCCGATGGTGATGTGGCCCTCGTCGCCGCGCAGCACGGCGCCCGGCCACACACTCGAGCCCGCGCCGATGCGCACATCGCCGATGACGATCGCGTCGGGATGCACGTAGGCATCGGGGTGGATCGACGGCACCAGGTCGCCAAGCGCATACACGGGCATGAGCGCACCGTACCGTCCGACGACGGTGGAGCCGAGGCCCACCAGCCAGTAGCGTTGCCGCCCATGTCCCGACGGATCGACATCGAGCTCACCAGCGCACGCCCAGATGGCACCGGGACCGGGCGCGCCGCGGGCGCCCAGCAGCCCCAGGGGGTGCTCGACGGCGGGCTGTTGCCGTCCGGTGCCGGGGTGGGCCTCGTGCTCCACGCCGAGGCCGACAACGATCTGGATGGCATCACGATCCTCTCGGTCAGCACCGTCAAGGCCAAGGCCGGCAAGGGCAACCTGCTCGAGTTCATCCCCTCGGACAAGCCGTTCGAGGCTGTCACCCAGCAACTGGCGCGCAAGGAGCGCGGTGACCGCCGCGACCGTGGCGAGCGCGGCGACCGGCGCGACCGTGGTCCGCGAGGCGATCGTCCCGACCGTGGCGACCGCCGTGAGCGTGGCGACCGGTCTGGCGGCGACCGACCGGGTGGCGAGCGCGGCGACCGCCGTGGACCGCGTCGCCAGGACGGCGACCGCCCCGACCGCGGCCCTCGTCCCGACCGGCGGCCCCGTTTCGATGCACCTCCCGAACTCCCCCAGCGCCCGCGTGCCAAGCGGCTCCGCCCCGGTCGTACACACCGCGCCGCTGCGCTCGCCGGCCTGCCCGAGGCCTCGCGCGCGATCGCAGAACGCGTGCTGCAGGGAGGAATCCCCGCAGTCCGCCAGGCGCTCACCGAGCAGAACCAGCGCCTGAAGGCACAGGGCGAGGCCACCATCGACGACAAGGGCATCCTGAAGCTGGCCGAGGACCTCCAGCCGGTGCTCCGCGTCGCCGAGTGGCGGGACCGCGCCGATGCCGCCCTCGCCGACATCGACGAGCTCGACCTGCGCGACCTGCGCAGTGTCGTCGTCGCCGCCGACGACCCGATGGTCGCCCGCGACGAGAGCACCCGCGACCTTGCTGAGCGGTTGAAGGCCGCACTGGTCACCAAGCAGGAGCAGGAACTCTCGTTGTGGTTCGGCGACATCGATGCGGCGATCGGTGTCGGCCGCGTCGTGCGCGCCCTCAAGCTCTCGTCGCAGCCCCCCAAGGCCGGTGTGCGCTTCCCCGCCGAACTGGCAGCACGTCTCGTCGCCGCCACCATCGACAACCTCACCGCCGACGCCTTCGCCGATCGCTGGATCGCCGTGCTCGAGGCCGCTGCTTTCAGCCCGATCCGCCAGTTGGTGGCGCCCGCCGCCAAGCCCAACCAGGTCACCGACGAACTGCTGGCAACCGTCACCCGTCTCGCCCCTGCGCTGCCGAAGGTGGCTGCCCTGTTCGAGCTGACGGTCGACGCCAAGGCAGCACAGCCCAAGCCACTTCGCCCGGCCAAGCCGACCCGGCCCGCCGCCAAGACACCCGCACCGCGTCCGGCGCCGCCCGCCAAGCCCGCAGCACCGACGGCAGCGGCGGCACCGGCCGAGCCGGCACCGGCCGAGCCGGCACCGGCCGAGCCGGCACCGGTCGATTCGGCGGCGGTCGAGCCAGCGGCGGTCGAGGCGGTTCCCGCCGAGGTCGCACCGGCCGTCGAGGCCACCACCGAGGTCGTCGCCGAGATCGCCGTCGAGGACTCGGCCGGCGACACCGGCGACAGCACCACCGACGCCTGACGCGATCGGTTCGGCCGCACACCGGGGTGGCCGCTACGGTCCGCTGCATGACCGACTTCGTCACGTACACCTCGAAGGGTCGCATCGCGATCCTCACCCTCAACCGTCCCGATGCGCGCAACGCAGTCAACGGTGACGTCGCTGCGGCCATGGAGGCAGCGCTCGACCAGATGGAGTCCGACCCCGATGTCTGGGTGGGCATCATCACCGCCAACACCGAGGGCCAGGAACGACCGGTCTTCTGCGCCGGCGCCGACCTCAAGGCCATCAACTCCGGTCACGCCGCGGCGCTCAGCACGAAGAAGGGCGGCTTCGCTGGCTTCGTGTACCGCGAGCGGACCAAGCCGGTGATCGTCGCCGTCGACGGCCTGGCGACCGCAGGTGGGTGTGAGATCGTGCTCGCCGCCGACATGGTGGTCGCAACGACCCGTTCGGCATTCGGCCTCGCCGAGGTCAAGCGGAATCTCATCGCCGGTGCCGGTGGCCTCTTCCGCCTTCCCCGTGCAATCGGCCAGGCCGCGGCGATGGAGGCGATCCTCACCGGCGAGCCGATCCCCGCAGAGCGCGCCTACGCACTCGGGTTGGTCAACCGCCTGGTCGGGCCGGGCGAGGCGCTGTCAGCCGCACTCGCGCTCGCGGAGAAGGTCGCCGATGCAGCGCCGCTCGCCGTGTGGGCGAGCCGCAAGGTGGTACTCGCGGCGGCGTGGGCGGACGACGAGACCCTCAAGCGGATGACGAACGAGGAGTTCGCGACGGTGCTGTCGTCGGAGGACACCAAGGAGGGGCTCACCGCGTTCATCGAGAAGCGCGCACCCCAGTGGAAGGGCCGCTGACCGACGCGAGGCGCTGCGGCGTCAGTCGAGCTGCGTCGAGACGATGATCTTGCGTGCCGTGATGCCGGCGCGCTCGTACAGGTTCTTGGTGAGTCGGTCGCCGGGCAGTGCTGCCCCGTCGAGCCGACGGCACCCCCACTCCCGTCCGGCGGCCAGGACTGCTGCCAGCAACTCGTCGCCCAACCCGAGTTCGCGTGCCCCGGGATGCACGAACACCTGCTGCACGGTGACGAGACCGTCGCCGACCTCTGCGGCGAGGTAGCCCGCTGCGACCCCGTCGATGGTCGCCACCCAGACAGGGTGCTCGTCGTCGTCGATGCGGGTACGCCAGTCGTGCACGGGCGGCACCTCCTCGAGCAGCACCGCCGCACCGCGGTAGTCGCCCGCCGCAGCACGACACACGTGCTCGAGGTGGACGAGCACCTCGACATCGTCTGCCCGGAGGCGGCGTACGGCAGTCTCGAGGGGCTGGCTCACCGTCGACCGCCCACCGGGCTCAGGCCGCCAGCAACTGGTCGAGCCGTGCCAACACGGTACGGCGCCCGCGAGCGCCGGCCTCGTATCGCCGCACCGCCTCGAGCTCGGCCCGGGACAGACGGGCGAGCATGCCGACGAGCTCGGCGGCTGGCAGCGAGTCGTAGCCGGCGAACGGCTCGTCGTCCACGGCGGAGGATGGCGCTGGTGCCGGAGCCGGTGCTGGTGAGGGTGCCGTCGATGCGGTCGGCATGGAGCCCCCAGAGGTCGACGACGGGGCCGCCGACGACGCGCCGAACCGCTGTGCCAGCCGCTGTCGGCCGACACCGACCGCCATCTCGCCGATCCAGCGAGCGGTACGCACCTGCTGCTCGGTTCGCTGTCGCCCGACGGTGATCGCCCGCGGCACCCAGCGAACGAGTGACTCGACCACACCCACCGGGGCGAAGACGAACAGGTCGAGCACGCGGCCGGCGAGATCCGGGGCCGAGCCGTCCCCGGTACCGGTCGGGTCGCCGGGAAGTCCGTCGTCGCCCATGCGGATCGTCAGCGGAACAGCGGACACTCGGCGTCGCCCACCGGGCACGACGGCGCGCTCTGGCGGACCAGCAGGAAGCAACTTGGGCAGAGTTGCTCGTCGGCACGCTTGGGCTGCAGGCGGTCGGCCGCTTCCCCGCGCTCCTCGGGCTCGTCCGCCTCCTCGTCGGCCTCGTCGTCGGCTGCCTCGAGACGATCCTTCAGGATCGTGTCGAGATCGGCCTCGACGTCGTCCGGCGCGAGCATCTCGTCGTCGTCGTCCTCTTCCTCGGACACTGACCGACGCTTCGGTCCCTCGCTGTCGGCCTCGGCCTCGTCCTCCTCGAAGTCGCCGGCGAACTCGCCGTCAGCCTCGAGATCCTCCTCGAGCTCGTCTTCCTCGAGTTCGTCATCGTCGAGATCTGGGTCGATCTCGTCGATGTCCTCCTCGAGGTCCTCGACCTCCTCGCCGTCGTCGGCACTCTCGTCGAACTCCTCGTCGATCATGTCGTCGTCGGATGCCATGAAAACCACCTCTCCCGCGTGAGTTGGGGGATACTACGCCGGGCGGCGACGGAGGCTACACGCCGACACGCCCGATCGTGGCCCCAACTCGGTCGGCCCCTCTACGGTCGGTCGGCCGTGTCGCGTGACCCACGCCCGAGGGCGGTCGGCCGGTGTCGGGGGCAGCGGGTGTCGGGGGCAGCGAGTGTCAGGACGAGCCGCCGCGGCGGGCCTCGGCCCGACGCTCGGCCTCGAGGCGCTCGAGTTCGGGGGCCGCCGTGGTGAGGTGGGTCATGGCCCCTGCCACCGCCCGGTGCCCCGCCTGTTCGTCGATCAGGCGGTGCATCTCGAGCACGATCCGCCGGTACGACGGGTGACCCTGCGGCGAGGACCTCAGTTCGATCAGGTGCATCGCCTCGCGAGCGTTGAACTGCATGCTGTACCGCATTCGGTAGGCCATGCTGACCGCGTACTGCGCCTGCTGCGGGAACTCGTGGTGCAACGCGTCGTACAGCGAGGCTGATCGGGCCATCGCCTCGTCGAACACGTCGGCCATCCCGGCCTCCTCGACGAGTTCGGGACGCACGTAGCCGTGGTTGGGCGTCAGCGGCTGCCAGTCGATCGTCAGCATCCGGTGGCGCTGCAGGTCGCGGAAGGCCCCGTAATCGCTGAGGACGTCGAAGCGATAGTCGACTCGCTCGAAGGCGCGGCCAGGCTTGTGACGGCGGTTCTCGCGCTCGCCCACATAGGCACGCACGAGCGCCAGACGCTCGGTGGGACCGAGTGACCGCACACGCTCCTGCAGCTGCCGCTCGGGGAGATTGGTGAGCGGGTAACAGATGGCTGCGAGGAGCTTGTCCTCGGCATCAGGATCGAAGTCGACCAGTTCGACCGACTCTGCACGGTCGATCGGCGTCGACCCGAACAGTGAGTTGACGAGCTCGGCAGTGTGCTCGCGGGTGGTCGACAGGTAGTGCGTCCAGCGACCCCCGCGGTCGGGCATGTCGATGCGCCGCAGGAAGCTGGGGATCACCTTGCGCAACTCGGCGAGCATGAGGTCGGCATAGTCCCGTGCCTCCGGCAGCGGATGGGCGCGCATACGGATGATCATCGACTCGAAGGCCTGACCCGAGCCATAGATGCCGACGTTGCTGAGCGCCGCAGCGGGCAGCACGCCACGGACGGCGTCGAGCGCCTTGGCGCGGGTCGCCGTGCGGTAGACGAAATCGCTGTCGGACGGGTCGTGCGGCACTGTCGCGCGCACGTGATCGGTCACCTTGTTGAGCAGCAGGCTGTAGCTGTCGAACATGCGGTCCATGTCACCCACGTACCGGGTGCCGAACCGGCTCGAGAGCACGGCCGGGTCGCGGTAGAAGCGGAAACGGCCGCCGAGTCTGGCGTCGTAGCTGATGTAGCGGGTGCTCTGCTCGAGGTAGCTCATCAGGCGACCCCATTCGAGCACCTTGGTGAGGATGTTGCTCGCCTGCTCGCACGCCAGGTGCACGCCACCGAGCTGCGCCACCGAGTCGTCGCCGTACTCGAAGAACACCTTCTCGTACAGTTCCTCGGCCCGCTCGACGCCCACCGTGGCGTCCACCGTGGCGTCACCAGCGATGTCGAGATCGCCGACGAACTCGTCGAGGAACAACCGGCGCAGGCTCTTCGGACTACGGCTGTAGCGGGCGAAGAGCGCCCCTTTCACCACCTCTGGCAGGTTGACGAGCGCGAACACCGGCCCGTCGAGGTTGGTGAAATACCGGCGGAGGATGTCGGCCTCGTCGGCTGTGAACTCCTCGGGGACGTACACCGTCACAAGGGGTCATCCTACGGGTCGGCCCGCAGCGGACGCGGGATCGCCCCTCCCCCGAGCCCTTGTCCCACATGGGCCCGACGAGACCGACCAGCCCGCGATCGGCCACCGGCCGCAGCGGGACAGCGCACTCGGGACGTCAGAGGACGGTGACACCCGTGGGGCGGGTGGCGAACTCGGCCGACACGGCGGCACGCAGCTCGGCTGACGCCCACAGATCGACGACGGTCATCGCCATTGCCTTCGCCCCGTCGACCACCGCCCGATCCCCCTCGTCGGCTGCGGCGTACCGAGCGAACTCGGCACTGTGGATCGGCACACCGTCGGGGGCGACCTGGATCATCGGGTGGATCGACGGCACGAGATAGCTGACATTGCCCATGTCGGTACTGCCCATGACGACCTTGCCGACCGCGCGGGGATCGGCGACCGTCCGGCCCGTGGCCGCAGCGTTGGCGACGTACGACGACACCATCGGCCCGTTGTCGATCATGTCCGCGTACGGGTTCTCGACCCAGTGGTGGGTCATCGTGCAGCCGCACGCAGCCGCAGCGCTCTCGAGCGCGGTGAAGACCCGCTGCTTGAGCGCCTCGAGACCGACCATCGTCCCCGACCGCACGTACCAATCCATCGCCGCCTCGGCGGGCACGATGTTGGCCTTGTCGCCGGCCTTGGTGAAGATGCCGTGGATGCGTTCGTCGGGACGAATGTGCTGGCGCATCTGGGCGAGGCTCATGTAGCCCAGCACGGCGGCATCGAGCGCGTTGCGCCCCTGCCAGGGGGCGGCGGCCGCGTGCGCCGCGAGGCCGTGGTACTGCACGTCGATGGTCTGTATTGCGAGGCAGTCCATGCGGATGAGATCGGCGTCGGCCGGGTGCACCATCATCGCTGCGTCGACCCCGTCGAAGGTGCCAGCACGGGCCATCAGGATCTTGCCGCCACCGCCCTCCTCGGCCGGGGTGCCCATGATGCGCAGGCGGCCGCCCATCTCCTCGGCGACGACTGCTGCGGCGAGACCTGCCCCCAGACCGGCGGTGGCGATGATGTTGTGCCCACAGGCATGGCCGATGCCGGGCAGCGCGTCGTATTCACACAGCACGGCGACCGTCGGACCGCCAGCCGCTCCGACCTCGGCGTCGAACGCGGTCGGAAGGCCGTACGCGTGGCGCACCGCACCGACATCCTGGTCGGCACCGAGCTCGTCGAGCAGATCGGTGAGCAGGCCGTGGGCGAAGTGCTCCTCGTAGTTGAGTTCGGGCGTGGCATGAATGCGGTGACTGGCGTCGATGAGCCGGTCGGCCACCTCGTCCACCCGCGCGCACACCGCGGCCTTCATCGCATTGACGTCCATGGGGCCTCCTCGAGTGCCAACCTAGTCGGCACGTGCGGTCGTCAGGCCAGCACGGTCACTGCGTCGGCCTCGACCTCGACCTCGAGCCGCTGAGCCCGCTGCCACCGACGGCCGTCGAGCCACACGCCGACGGGAGCGTCGAACTCGAGGACCAGCGAGGTGACCTGACGAGTCTCGATGTCGGGGTGCGGCACGTGTGTGCCGGTGGCGGTGCGACGCCACGCCCGTACGCGGTCGCGCCACGACATGGTGGGCGCCACATCGAGCAGGTCGACGCGACCGTCGTTGGGGTGAGCCCGCGGCGCGACGTCTCGTCCGTCGACGAACTGAGCATTGGCGACGATGACCACACGACCACGCCACCACCGCTGGCGGGCGACCACGTGCGCACAGCACCACGCCGGGGCCCGGCCGTCCGCGGTCACCCTGATCGCATCGATCGGGGCACGGACGAGCACCGCGCCCGGCACGACCCGGTCGGTGGTCGCACCACCCATCGTGCGCGCCACGTCGCCGTGCCGCACCGCGAGCAGCGGCGGCTCCGCACCGCCGAGGCGAGCAGCGGTGAGCACGCCGGAGAGCGCCGCATCACCGTCGACCACCGTCACGTCCGCCGCGAGTTCGCACGGCACTCCCCAGGGCTCACCCCTGCGGATCGTCACGGGTCGCCCCCCGCCTGCGTGCCGACGGCGCCACCGTCCGCCGGCCTCCCGTCCTCTGTGCCCGCTGTGACAGGCTCAGCGTCGGCGGCGGCGCCGTCGACCTCGGACGACGCGGCCACGACCCCGCGGAAGAGCGCTGCGGCCGCAGCCTCGGCACTTCGTCGGGTCCCCGCGACCGGGGCGACCTGCGCCAGCTGTCGAAGCACGTCGATGAGTTGCTTGGTGGTGCGCACGAAATCTCCACCCGAGAGTTCCTCTGCCTCGACGACTTCGGCGAACCCCTCTCCGGCAGCCCAGGCGTACGCCACGGCGATGAAGGTGGGGTCGGGCGCGCGGTGTACCGACAGCCCGTGCGCCTCCTCGTCAGCCTGGAGTTGTGTGCTGACCGATGCGATCGCCCGGGCGCGCCGCCTGACCTCGGTACTCGGGAACCATGGTTCGGGCGCGGGTTCGGGGCTGCGGTGCTCGTAGACGAACACACTCACCAGACCTGCCAGCTCGGCCGGCGACAGCTCGTCGAGCAGGCCCCTCCTGAGGCACTCGGCCACCAGCAGATCGCTCTCGTGGAAGAGGCGGCTGAGCATGTCGCCTGCCTCCGTGAGCCTCCAGTCGTCGGTGTAGCCCCATCGCTGGAGCACGTCGAGCACGCGGTCGAAGTCGCGTGCCACCGAATGCGCCCGGCCTGCGACGCGCCGACGGAGGTCGTCGACCTCACGCGCCACGCGTTCGGCCTGTGCGGAGGCCTTCAGCCGCGCCTCGAGGTCAGGGTCGTCCTCGACCGGGTGCGTCACCGGGAGGTCTTCAGCAACCCGTCGGTGACGGTGCCGGGGCGACTCGACGACGTCGGCTCGTTGGAGGCGGATCGCCACCTCCTTCTGGAACTCGTGACGGGTCGGCGAGAAGTCTGCTGGTAGGTCGACACGGCCGATCGCCGTCGGCGGTTCGTCGAAGTCGAGCGCGGAGAGCACCACCGTGTCGCGACGGGTCGTGACGCCGGTGAGCCGGACTCCCCCCTTGCGGTGCGCGGTCGTGAGCACCGCCACACGTCCTGCGTAGCGCCCCTTCTGTGCGTACACGATGTCGCCGGGTCGCAGTCGCATCATCGCCAGCGTGATGGGGTCGTCGCGACCGTTCACCGGTGTCGACGGCGCACGAGCAGCGGCGTCGCGTCGGCGCCGGAAGTCGTCGACGTCGCCGAACGGGCTCGCCGCCGCCTCGGTCAGCTCGACGAGGTGTCGCTGCCGTCGCTCGAGTCGGGCCTCGAGCTTCACGATGTCGCGGTCCGCCTGGTACTGGGCGAAGGACAGGTTGAGCAGGTGGTGCGCCCGTTCGCTGGTGTACGACCGCACCAGGTTCGCGGCCATGTTGTACGTCGGGCGGAACACCGAGTTGAGGTGGAACGATCGGCTCGCAGCGAGGATCGCGACCTGCTCGAACTGCACGAAGGGGTTCCACACGACCACCGCGGTACCGCGGTCGTCGAGCCCTCGCCTGCCGGCGCGGCCGGTGAGCTGGGTGTACTCGCCGGGCGTGAGCAGCGTGTGGTGGTCGCCGGTGAACTTCGAGAGCTTCTCGATCACCACGGTCCGGGCCGGCATGTTGATGCCGACGGCGAGGGTCTCGGTGGCGAAGACCACCTTGACGAGCCCCTCGACGAAACATGCCTCGACGACCTCCTTGAAGGGCGGGATCATGCCGGCGTGGTGTGCCGCCACACCGGCCTCGAGCTGCGCGAGGAACTGTCCGTACCCCAACACCGCGAGGTCGGCGGTCGAGAGCCCGCCGAGTCGTTCGTCGACGATCTCGCGAATCCGTTCCCGCTCGCCGCCCGTCGTGAGGCGTGCACCACCAGCGAGCACCGCACGTGCCGCCTCGTCGCACTGATTGCGGCTGAAGATGAAGTAGATCGCCGGCAGCATCCGGTGGTCGTCGAGCAGATCGACCACGTCGAGCCGCGAGGGCG
>JBMSSR010000057.1:0-13167 GCA_049424465.1 Ilumatobacteraceae bacterium | reverse complement strand
TCGCCGCGACCGCCGAGCTCAACCGACCCCCGTTCGACCTCGTCGAGGCCGAGCAGGAGCTCGTCGGTGGTTTCAACACCGAGTACGCCAGCATCCGGTTCGCACTCTTCTTCCTCGCCGAGTTCATGAACACGATCACCATGAGCGGTGTCATCGTCACGCTGTTCTTCGGTGGCCCGCAGCCGCTGGTGATCGCCGGCAACGAGAACGTGCTGTCGTTCCTGGGGCCGTTCAGCGGCACGGTGTGGTTGCTGCTCAAGGTGCTGGTGTTCCTGTACGTGTACGTCTGGATCCGGGCGACGCTGCCGCGGCTCCGGTACGACCAGCTGATGAACCTCGGTTGGAAGTTGATGATCCCGACGGCGTTGGGCTGGTTCATGCTGCTCGCCGCCTTCCGGGTCGGGCGCGACCAGAGCTGGGACCTGTGGGTCGTCGGTGGTGTCTCGCTGGCGGTCATCGTCGCCGGTGCGGCGCTGTTGCAGTACGCGTCGCGGGTCAGCGCCCGCAACCGCGAGCGAGAGGGAGCGATGTTCTGATGGGCTACCTCGACGGATTCCTCGTCACCCTCAGGCAGCACCGCGTGTTCGGTGGGCAGCGGGTCACGACGTCCTACTCGGGTGGTCGTGTCGCCAAGAAGGGCAAGCGCGTCGAGGGCCGCGACGAGAAGATCGCCAAGCCCGAGCGCCTGCACGGACGCCACGTCCTCAACCGGTACGACGACGGCATGGAGAAGTGCATCGGCTGCGAGTTGTGTGCAGGGGTGTGCCCGGCGAAGTGCATCTACGTGCGCGGCGCCGACAACGATCCGACCAACCCGACCTCGCCCGGTGAGCGCTTCGGCTTCGTCTACGAGATCAACTACCTGCGCTGCATCCACTGCGACATGTGCGTCGAGGCCTGTCCCACCGAGGCCATCACCGAGAGCAAGTTGTTCGAGTTCTCGTTCACCAGCCGACGTGACGCCGTCTACGGCAAGGCCGAGTTGGTCGTCGGTGACGACGGCAAGCCCAAGCACCTGCCGTGGGAGGACTGGCGGCCCGGTGAAGACCTGCACACCAGCGGCTGGATGCGCGCCACGTCGCCCGGTGGTGACGCCGATTTCGTCGGTCAGGTCGGCTGGAGCACCGAACTCGGCTACGGCACACGTGCCGCCGAGCCCGCGCAGTCCGTCGCCGACGCGCCGAAGACGGTCCGGACGGTGCAGCGATGATGGAGCTGTTCGTCTTCATCGCGGCCTCGGCGATGGTGGTCGTGGGGGCGCTCGGGGTCGTGCTGCGTCGCCACCCGGTGCACGCCGCCCTCAGCCTCGTGCTCACCCTGTTCGGCGTGGCGGTGCACTTCATCGCCCTGCGCGCCAACTTCCTCGCCGCCGCACAGGTCATCGTCTATGCGGGCGCCATCGTGGTGCTCTTCCTCTTCGTCATCATGCTGCTCGGCGTGGACACTGCCGAGGACCTGCACCTCGAGCCGTTCCGCGTGCAGCGGCCGGTCGCCGCCGTGGTCGGTGTGGCGCTCGTGTCCTTCCTCGGCATCGCCATCGTGGCCTCGCGCGATGCGGCCACCGCAGTGCCGGGGCAGGGTGTCGAGGTACCGGGTCCGGACGGTGCAGCGCTGCATGACGGCAACATCACTGCGCTCGCCCGCGACCTGTTCAGCAGCCACGTCTTCGCGTTCGAGCTGACGTCGGTGCTGCTCGTCGTCGCCGTGGTCGGCACCGTGGTGCTTGCCCGTCGCCCGCAGCGTGGTGAGGCTGTCGCCGGGGGTACCCGATGATCGCGGTCGCCACACCCACCACGACGTGGTACCTGTTGCTCGCAGCCCTGCTCTTCGCGATCGGCGTGGTCGGTGTCATGGTGCGCCGCAACCCTCTGGTCATGTTCATGTGCATCGAGCTCATGCTCAATGCCGCCAACCTCACCTTCGTCGCCCTCGCCGAGCGCCTCGACGACATCAAGGGCCAGACCCTGGTGTTCTTCGTGATGGTGGTGGCAGCAGCCGAGGTGGTGGTGGGCCTCGGGCTCATCGTCGCCATCCTGCGCCGTCGCCCCGCGGCCACCGCCGACGACCTCGCCGAGTTGAAGGGCTGACGTGATGCTCGACCTGGTCTGGCTCATCCCTGCACTGCCGCTTGCCGGCTTCCTCATCATGCTGGTCTTCGGGCGCCGTCTCGGCGACCCGCTCGCCGGTCGGGTCGCCACCGCGATGATCGGGGCGTCGTTCGTCGTGACGCTCGGCGTGTTCCTCGATCTGCTCTCGCGGCCCACCGAGGAGCGGCAGGTCGTGAGCCGCTTGTTCACGTGGGTACCGGTCGGCCGGTTCACCATCGACATGGGCTTCCTCGCCGATCCGCTCAGCATCACGATGTGCCTGTTCGTCACCGGTATCGGCTCGCTCATCCACCTGTACGCCACCGGCTACATGCACGGCGACCCGCGGTACAGCAAGTTCTTCCTGTACCTCAACCTGTTCGGGTTCAGCATGCTCATGCTGGTCCTCGGCTCGAACCTGCTCGTCACGTTCCTCGGGTGGGAGGGCGTCGGCACGTGCTCGTACTTCCTCATCAGTTTCTGGCACGAGCGAGAGAGCGCCGCGACGGCCGGAAAGAAGGCCTTCGTCACCAACCGCGTCGGTGACTGGGGCTTCATGATGGCGATGTTCTTCGCCCTCTGGTCGCTGGGATCGCTCGACTACCTGCACCTGTCCGAGTCCGCCTCGGCGCTGTCGACGACGACCGCCACGGCGATCGCGCTGTTCGCGTTCATCGGCGCCTGTGGCAAGAGCGCGCAACTGCCGCTGTACCTGTGGCTGCCCGATGCCATGGAGGGTCCCACCCCGGTGTCGGCCCTCATCCACGCCGCCACGATGGTGACTGCGGGTGTGTTCCTGATGGTGCGGCTCAACCCCGTGCTGGCCATCGCAGCCGACTACGCGGGCTGGGTGATCGCGATCGTCGGTGTCGCAACCGCTCTGTTCGCGGCCACCATCGCCGTGGCGCAGAACGACATCAAGAAGGTGCTGGCGTACTCGACCGTCAGCCAGTTGGGCTTCATGTTCCTGGCGGTCGGCTCGGGTGCGTACGTCGCAGCCATCTTCCACATGGTCACCCACGCCTTCTTCAAGGCGCTGTTGTTCCTCGGCTCGGGCTCGGTCATCCACGGCATGCACCACGAGCAGGACATGCGCCGCATGGGTGCGCTGCGCGTCGCGATGCCGGTGACGGCCGGCACCTTCATCATCGGTTGGCTCGCCATCGCCGGCGTGCCACCGTTCGCGGGCTTCTGGAGCAAGGACGAGATCCTGCTGTATGCATACGACAAGTCACCGGTGCTCTACGTGCTGGGTCTCGTCGCTGCGGTGCTCACGGCGTACTACATGACGCGACAGGTGATCATGGTGTTCTTCGGTGAGGCGAAGTGGCACGACGCCCACGACGAGCACGGTGCGCACGGCGACTTCCACCCGCACGAGAGCCCGCGCGTCATGCTGCTGCCGCTCGTGGTGCTGGCAGCCCTGTCGGTGGTCGGCGGTGTGATCCAGCTGCCCTTTGCATCGAGCCTGCAGCGGCTCGAGCACTGGCTCGAACCGGTCGTCGAACACGGCGAGCACCATCTCAGTGAGGGTGCCGAGAGCCTCAAGTACGTGCTGATGGGCGTCGCCATCCTCATCGCTGCCATCGGCATCGTGGGCAGTCTGGCGGTCTACGGCGCCAAGAAGGTCCGGGCGGTCGAGCCGGCGGTCCTCGCCGACGGCTGGCACTACGACCGTGCGGTCTCGGCGTTCATGGGCGGTCCGGGGACCGCACTGTTCGAGGGTGTTGCCGTGGCCGACGCACGCGTCGTCGACGGCGCTGTGAACGGCACGGGACGGCTCGTCAAGGGAGTTGGCGAGGTGGTGCGGCGACTGCAGAGCGGCAACGTGCGCAACTACGCCGCCGCCATCGGCGTCGGTGTCGTGCTCCTCCTCGGCTGGCTCGTCATCGTGGGTGGTGTGCTGTGATCCTCGCCTCGTCCAACGCGCCGGTCGAGTTCCCGGTCCTCACCCTGCTGGTCCTGCTCCCGGCGCTCGCAGCGGTCGTGGTGGCCGTGCTCCCCAAGCGGCACCTCGACATGATCAAGGTGGTTGCGCTCCTGTCGAGCGTCCTCACCGGCGCGATGTCGCTGTGGGTGCTCTTCTCGTTCGACACGGGTGTCGAGGGATTCCAGTACGTGTCCGAGCACACGTGGATCGAGCAGTGGGGCATCTCGTGGCACCTCGGCGTCGACGGCATCTCTCTGTTGCTCGTCGCGCTGACCGGCGTGCTGTTCCCGTTGGTCATCGTCGGTGTCGACCCGCACCACGACCACCGTCGGTACCTGGCCTGGATGCTCCTGCTCGAGGCCGGGGTGATGGGCAGTTTCCTCAGCCTCGACCTCTTCCTGTTCTTCGTGTTCTTCGAGATCGTGCTCGTGCCGATGTACTTCCTCATCGGAGGCTGGGGCTACGACCAGCGCGTCTACGCGGCAACCAAGTTCTTCCTGTTCACGATGGCCGGCTCGGCGTTCATGCTCGTGGGCATCATCGCGACCGCGGTGCTCGCCAAGGCAGACGATGGCAGGGTCACCTTCGACCTCATCAAGATTGCCGAGCATGCTGACTTCGCGGCCAACACCGGCCGATGGTTGTTCGTCGCCTTCGCGATCGCGTTTGCCGTCAAGGTGCCGTTGTTCCCGGTACACACCTGGCTGCCCGACGCACACACGCAGGCGCCCACGGGCGGATCGGTGGTGCTCGCCGGTGTGCTGCTCAAGCTCGGGACCTACGGCTTGTTGCGGTTCGGCGTGTACCTCTTCCCTGAGGCGGCCGTCTGGGCCCGCCCGGTCTTCCTCACCCTCGCCACCATCGGCATCATCTGGGGTGCCATCGCCGCCACGATGCAGAAGGACCTCAAGCGAGTCGTGGCCTACTCGTCGGTGGCGCACCTCGGGTTCATCGTGCTCGGCACGTTCGCCCTCACGTCGGGTGGCATCACCGGCGGGGTCATCCAGAACATCAACCACGGAGTCAGCACCGGCGCGCTGTTCCTGCTCGTCGGCATGATCTACGAGCGCCGGCACACGCGCGAGATCGCGCAGCTCAAGGGACTGCAGAAGATCGCGCCGGTGTTCGCCGGCTTCTTCACGCTGGTCATGCTCAGCAGTATCGGCGTGCCCGGCCTCAATGGCTTCGTCGGCGAGTTCATGGTGCTCATCGGCTCGTTCGGTGCGGCACGGTGGTGGGTCACGGTCGCTGCGACCGGCGTCATCATCGCGGCGCTCTACCTGCTGTGGGCCTACCAGCGTGTGTTCCACACCGAACCCGACGCCGCCAACGCCGACTTCGCCGAGATCAAGTGGCGAGAGGCGATGCTGCTCGTGCCGTTCGCGGCGCTCATCGTGTTCTGCGGCGTCTACCCCAAGCCGATGATCGACCGTGTGCAGCCGTCGGTCGACGCACTGCTCGAGCACGTCGAGGCGCACAGCGACTGGCACCAGCCCGAGGGCGTCTCCATCGCCAGTGAAGGGGGACAGGACTGATGGGCGCCGGACTCGTCGCAGCACTGCAGGGGCCCAGCATCGACTGGTTCTCGCTCAGCCCGCTCCTCGTACTGCTCGGTGTGGCAGTGCTCATGCTCGTCGTCTCTGCGCTCACGCCAGCGTGGCCCCGTCACCTCGCAGCGCTGTTGACGGCCGGAACGGCCGTCGCAGTGGGGGTGCTGGCCGTGGTGCTGTGGCACCAGGTCGACCGCGAGGGTGCCATCACGCTGGTCAGCGACGCGATTCATCTCGACACGGTGACCCTCTGGGTCGTGCTGGTGGTGGCCATTGCGTTGCTGCTGGCGGCGCTCATCAGCGCCGACTACGTCGACCGCGAGGGGCTCGAGCCGGCAGAGACGTACGCACTCTTCATGCTCGCCGCCATCGGCGCCATCACCATGGCAGCAGCCAACGATCTCGTCGTGCTCTTCCTCGGCCTCGAGACGATGTCGCTGGCCCTCTACGTGTTGGTCGCCAGTCACCGCCGCCGCAGCGGTGGGCTCGAGGGTGGGCTCAAGTACTTCATCCTCGGTGGCTTCTCGTCAGCGTTCTTCCTCTACGGCGTGGCGCTCGTCTACGGCGCCACCGGCACCACCAACCTCGGTCTCGTGGCACAGACGTTCGACGCCGTGATCGACCTCGATCGCTCGAACGACGCGATGGTGCTGGCCGGCGTCGCCCTGCTGCTCGTCGGTCTTGGCTTCAAGGTCGCCGCAGTGCCGTTCCACTTCTGGACGCCCGACGTCTATCAGGGTGCTCCCACCCCGGTGACGGCGTTCATGGCGTCGGCGGCCAAGGCTGCGGCATTCGCAGCGATGCTGCGAGTGCTCGTGGTGGGCCTCGGTCACTACAGCACCGACTACCTGCCGGTGCTGTGGGTCCTCGCGCTGCTCACCCTGCTGGGTGGCGCAGTGATGGGCGTCGTGCAGACCGACGTCAAGCGCATGCTCGCCTTCTCGTCGGTCAGCCATGCCGGCTTCATGCTGGTCGGCGTCGTGGGCGCTGCGCACGAGCCCGGCGCACTGGGCGGGTCTGGTGCCCGCGCGGTGCTCGTCTACACGATGGTGTACGCCGTGCTCGCCCTCGGCACGTTCGCGGCGGTCACCGCGGTGGCCCGTACGGGCGACGCCGCAACAGACCTCGGTGCGTTCCGTGGACTCGGCCGGCAGCGCCCCGTGTTCGCGCTCGGTGTCACGGTGCTGCTGCTCGCCCAGGCCGGCGTGCCGCTCACGAGCGGATTCGTCGCCAAGTTCGGCGTCATCGAATCGGCAGTCGACCACCGCAGCTGGGTGCTCGCCGTGCTCGCGATGGTGTCGGCCGTCATTGCCGCCTACCTCTACCTGCGCATCATGATCAGCATGTGGGTCGCCGACGAGGAGAGCGGCGACGCTGCACGAGAGGCCGTGCGCATCCCGCGACTGCTCGGTCTTGCGCTTGCGGCGTCGGTCGCGTTCACGCTCGTCGTCGGGTTCTTCCCCGACCCGCTGCTCGGCATCGCTCCCTGACCACCCGCCGGGCGGCGTCGCCCGGCCGCACCGCCGGTCCCCTCAGCGGGAGGCGGTCACGAGTGCGTCGAACAGCCGCTGCTGTTCGGCGTCGACGTCGGCGCTGTCCTCGGGGTGCCACTGCGTCGCGACGATCCAGCGTGCCCGCTCGACCTCGGCTGCATGCACGAGCCCGTCCGTGGTGGCACCCACGACGCGGAGCCCGTCGGCGACCCGGTCGAGGGCCTGGTGATGCACGCAGTGCGATCGCTCCGACCGTGTGCTGCCGAGGGCCGTGGCCAGGCGGCTGTCGGCCTCGACCGTCACCGGGTGGTAGGCGAACCAGTGGTCCTCGTTGCCGATGTGCTGATGCAGGGTGCCGCCCATCGCGACGTTGAGCACCTGCAGCCCGCGACAGATGGCGAGCATCGGTGTGTCGGTGTGCACCGCTGCGCGAGCCACGGCCAACTCGACGGCATCGTGCTCGGGCACGATGCCGTAGAGCTGCTCGGCGGTGGGGTGCTGGCCGTAGTGGCGTGGATCGACATCGCCGCCGCCGTGCAGCACGATGCCGTCGATGCGTGTGACGAGCTCGACGACGTCGTCGACAAGGTCAACGATCGGCGGCAGCATCAGTGGCGCGCCACCGGCTCGTGTGACGGCCTCGAAGTACCGCCGGCCCGCAGCGAAGGGTTCGCCGCGCACACCTTCTGCCTTGGGCGAGAGGCGGCCGACGATGAGGATGATCGGTCGATTCACGGCTCGCGGTCCTCCGGCTCGATGACGTGTCCTGCCGCACGGCGCACGAGGGCGTCGTAGATGGCCTGCTGAGGCGGGCTGTGGGTGGCGGTGTCCTCGGGGTGCCACTGCGCCGCGACGACCCACGAGGCCGTCGGCATCTCGACTGCCTCGAGTTGACCGTCAGGTGCCCAGCCGCACGCGACGAGGCCGTCAGCGATGCGGTCGAGCCCTTGGTGGTGCACCGAGTGGCAGTGCTCGAGATGAGTCGTGCCGGTGGCGACCGCCAGCTTGCTCCCCTCGGTGAGCGTCACCTCGTGCTCGCGCATCCAGTGGTCGCTGTTGCCGATGTCCTGGCGCAGCGTGCCGCCGAGCGCCACGTTGAGCACCTGCATGCCACGGCACAGGGCGAGCATCGGCAGGTCGAGCTCGATCGCTTCGAGGCAGACCGCGATGTCGAGCTCGTCGTGGTCGGTGACGACGCCGTACAACGTGTCGTCGTCGGGCTCCTGCCCGTAGCGGCGGGGGTCGACGTCGCCACCCCCCGGCAGCAGCACCCCGTCGAAGTGGGCGAGCACGCTGTGCGCATTGCGTGCCAGCTGGCGGATCGGTGGGACGAGCACCGGCACGCCACCGGCCCGGGCGACCGCCCTCGAATAGGGCTGGCTGCTGCTGAAGGCGTCGCGCTTGCCCTCGTCGGAGAAGGTGAGCACTCGGGCGCACACAGCGATCAGCGGCGGCGGCTGGCTCATCCCGCCATTCTTGCCGACGCAGGCGGCCGGGCACACGCCGACACGGTCGGGTAGGACCACCGACGGGTACCCTCGCCGCCGTGCAGACCATCACGCTCCGCAACCCGGCCACCGACGAACCGATCGGTGACCAGCCCCTCGCCACCGCGGCGGACGCCGACGCGGCCGTGGCCCGCGCCGCGGCTGCCGCCCCGGCGTGGCGCGCGGTGTCGCCCGCCGACCGGACGCGCCTCCTGCGTCGATTTGCCGACACGATCGCCGCGCATGCCGACGAGCTGGCGCTGCTGGAGACGCGCAACATGGGGATGCCGATCGGCAGCGCTCGCTGGTGCGCCAACGCTGCCGCAGACGTGGTGCACTACTTCGCAGGTGCCGTCGAGAAGCATGTCGGCAGCACGATCCCGGTCGCCGGCGGCATCGACATGACCTTCCACGAGCCGCTCGGTGTCGTGGGCCTCATCACCCCGTGGAACTTCCCTGTGCTGATGGCGTCGTGGAAGATCGGCCCGGCGCGCGCCGCCGGCAACACGGCCGTGCTCAAGCCGGCCGAGATCACGCCGCTGACCGCTCTCCGGATCGGCGAGCTGGCGCTCGAGGCTGGGCTCCCGGACGGTGTGCTGAACGTCGTCGTCGGTACCGGTGACGAGGTCGGATGGCGGCTCGTCACGCACCCCACGGTGCGCAAGGTCGCGTTCACCGGCAGCACCGCCGTGGGTCGTCGCATCATGGCCGGGTGTGCCGAGCAGGTGAAGCGGGTCACCCTCGAGCTCGGGGGAAAGAGCGCCAACATCGTCTTCGCCGACGCCGATCTCGAGAAGGCAGCTGCCGCAGCGCCCGGCGCGGTGTTCGACAACTCGGGTCAGGATTGCTGCGCGCGCAGCCGCGTCCTCGTCGAGCGCTCGGTGTACGACCGGTTCCTCGACCTCTTCGTCGAGGCGGCCCGCGGCTGGAAGGTGGGCGACCCGATGGCTGCCGACACGGCGATGGGCCCGCTGGTCACCGCCCAGCACCTCGGCCGGGTACGTCGCTTCACCGATGGCCTCGACACCGTCTTCACCGGGGACGCGCCGAGTGGCCCGGGTTACTGGCACCCGGTGATGATCGCCGCGCCGTCCGACCCGACGGCACCCGTGTGCCGCGACGAGGTGTTCGGCCCGGTCGCCGTGGTGATCCCGTTCGACGACGAGGCGGACGCGATCCGGATCTGCAACGACAGCGACTACGGCCTGTCGGGCTCGGTGTGGACCCGCGACGGCGCCCGTGCGATGCGCGTGGCCCGGGCGATGGAGGCGGGAGCGCTCAGCGTCAACTCCAACTCGTCGGTCCGCTACACGACGCCGTTCGGCGGGTTCAAGCAGAGTGGGCTCGGGCGCGAGCACAGCATGCACGTGCTCGACCACTACACCGAACTGAAGAACATCTTCGTCGCCACCGACTGATGGCGTACGGGGCTCGTTGCGTCTCGTGCGACGCGAGGAATGACTCCTGCGGTACCGTTCGGGTCGATGCGTGCCCTGCTCATCTCCAATTTCTACGACGCTGACGCCGGCTTCATCGGCCAGCAGTTCCGTCGCCACGGCTACTCGTTCTCCGAGTGCCACCGCGAGCGGCGCACCAGCTGGCCCTCGCTCGAGGGACACGACCTCGTGCTCTCGCTCGGCAGCGACTGGAGCGTGTACTGGCCGCACGTTGCGGGCGAGGTAGCGGCCGAGGCCGACCTGATCCGCCGGGCGCACGACGGTGGCGTGCCGGTCTTCGGCATCTGCTACGGCAACCAGATCATGGCGCACGCCCTCGGTGGCACGGTCGAGCGGGCGCGCGAGAAGGAGATCGGCTGGTACGACATCGTCAGCGACGTGCCCGAGATCATCGCTCCCGGTCCGTGGTTCGAGTGGCACAGCGACGTGGTGACGGTGCCCGGCGGCGCCACCGAGCTCGCTCGGTCGTCGGTGGGCCCGCAGGCATGGCGGATGGGGCGCAGTTTCTGCACGCAGTTCCACCCCGAGGTCAGCGAGGCCATCGTGCGCCGCTGGGTCGAGGGCGGCGGTGACGAGGAGGCGCGGGCATTCGGGCGCGACCCGCAGCAGATGATCGACGAGACCCGCCGCAACGTCGCCGATTCGCGGCCGAACGCCGAGCGACTCGTCGACTGGTTCATCGAGGAAGTCGCATCCAGCTAGTCGCACCGGCCGCGCTGGTGTCGTGACACGTCGCGGTCGCCGTGGATCTGGCAGGCTCTCGGCGCGCTGCGGTGTGCAGCAACAAGGGGGACCTCAACGTGGGCGACGGTTGCGTGCTCGCCATCGATCTCGGAACCGGTGGGCCGAAGGTGGCTCTCGTCGACACGCAGGGGCGCACGCTGGCGTGGCGCAACGCCCCGGTGGCGACGACCATCCTCGACGGTGGCGGTGCCGAGCAGGACCCGCACCAGATGTGGTCGGCACTCGTGGCGGCGTGCCGGGCGACCGTTGCCGCCGTGCAGCCCCTGCCGCCACTGCTCGCGGTCGCCGTCACGAGCCAGTACATGAGCCTCGTCCCGATCGCACGCGACGGGACACCGACGGGGCCGAGCATCAACTGGATGGACTCGCGTGGCGCGGCGGGCAATCTCGAGCTGCTCACTGACGAGACGTTCATGATGTTCCTCGAGCGCCACGGCATCATCCCGCTGCCGAGCGGTCACGACAACGTCGCGCACGCACGGGTGCTGCGGCAGTTCCACCCCGATGCGTACGACGCTGCGGCCGCGCTCGTCGAGCCGATGGACTACCTCACCGCCCGGTTGACGGGTCGCATCACGTCGACACAGAGCACGTCGTTCTCGTTCCTGTCGGTCGACAACCGTACGTGGGGGGCGGTCGAGCACTCTGACGACCTGCTCACTGCGTCGCGGCTCGACCCGTCCAAGGTGGCGCCGCTGGTACCGATGTCGGGGGTGATCGGCGAACTGCTGCCGTCGGTGGCCGCCGAGCTCGGGGTCCCGGCTGGCATCCCGGTGGTCCCCGGCACGATCGACTCGATCACGTCAGCGGTCGGCACCGGCGCGTTGACACCGGCGGATGCGGCAGTGGTCATCGGCACGACCGCGGTCATCGTCACCCACATCCCCGATCACCGCAGCAACCTCGAGGCGAGCCTCGTGTCGGTCCCGAGCCCCGTGCCCGGCATGTACTACGTCATGGCCGAGAACGGCATCGGGGGTCGGGCATTCGAGTGGGCGCAGCACTTCCTCGGCTATGCGTCGGCCGAGGCGGCATTCGCCGACGCTGCGGAGGTGCCGGTCGGCAGTGGCGGGGTGGGGTTCCTGCCCTGGCTCATCGGGTCGATGGCGCCGAGCATGAACGACGACATCCGGGGCGCGTTCGTGGGCCTCGGCCTCGAGCACGACCGGCGGCACGCGATCCGCGCGGCGGCCGAGGGGGTGGCGCTCAACCTGGCCTGGCTGCGACCGGTCGTCGAGTCGTTCACCGGTCGTGCCGTGACGCATGTGCCGTTCGGCGGGGGCGGGGCATCGAGCCCGCTGTGGGCACAGATCCTGTCCGAGGCGATGGGCGTGCCCGTGCACCGGCTGGCCGAACCACGCGCGACCAATGCCCGTGGTGCTGCATTCCTCGCCCTCGCCGACCTCGGACTGATCTCGCTCGGTGATGTCCCCGGACTGCTCGAGGTGGCACAAGTGCACGAGCCGACCGATCAGGGCAGGGTGGTCATGGGGCAGGGGCTCGCCCGGCTCGCGGCGATGCACGGCGCCCTCGTGGCGCAGACCGCTGCCGGGTGACGTTCGCGACCGTCCGGCAGGGCGAGCATGGCGTTGCGGGCCGTCGTCGGCGGACTTCGCGACCATTTCTTGCCGATTCGGGCTCGCGTAGTAGCGTCGGCTCCGATGTCCACTTTCCTGCGCGACTACCTCACGGTCGTCTGGTTCGCCGCCATTGCGCTGGTGCTCGCCAGTCTGCTGCTCGGCATCTCGGCGTTGGTGCGGCCCAACAAGCCGTCCGCCCAGAAGCTCATCGCCTACGAGAGCGGTGTCGACCCGGTCGGGGACGGCTGGTCGCAGAGCCAGGTGCGGTACTACATCTTCGCCTTGCTGTTCGTGGTGTTCGACGTGGAGGCGGTCTTCATCTTCCCGTGGGCCACGCAGCTCGAGCGCTACGCCGGTTTCGGCCTCGTCGAGATGGGCATCTTCGTCTTCGTCCTGCTCCTTGGCCTCGTGTACGCGTGGCGCAAGGGCGTCCTGCGCTGGGTGTGAACTGATGGGACTTGTCGACCGTGGGCGCATGCCCAAGCCACTCAACGCGCTGTTCAACATCGGCCGCTCGTACAGCCTCTGGGTGTATCAGTGGGGCCTGGCGTGCTGTGCCATCGAGATGGGCGCCGCCTTCGCGTCGCCGCGCTACGACGTCATGCGCCTCGGCGTCATCCCGCTGCCGGCCAGCCCGCGTCAGGCCGACCTCGTGGTCGTGTCCGGCACGGTCACCGACAAGATGGCGCCCGCCATCCGGCGCCTCTACGAGCAGATGCCCGAGCCCAAGTACGTCATCAGCATGGGCAGCTGCGCCAACTGCGGTGGGCCGTACTGGGACAGTTACTCGGTCACCAAGGGTGTCGACCAGATCATCCCGGTCGACGTCTACGTGCCCG
>JBMSSR010000056.1:0-13169 GCA_049424465.1 Ilumatobacteraceae bacterium | reverse complement strand
GGGGCGGGCGCTCACCACCCAGCGCCCGCCCCTTCGGCGCACTCTGTGATCCGTCGAGACGGAGACTCCGATGAAGCGATACATCCTCGGGCGCCTCGTCATCGTGCCCTTCCTGCTGCTGGGCATCGTGACGGTGGCGTTCTGCATCTCACGGCTCATCCCTGCCGATCCGCTGGCGTCACTCGTCGGCGAGCGACAGATGAACAACGAAGCGGTCGTTGCCGCCGCCAAGGCCCGCTGGGGCCTCGACAAGAGCATCCCCGAGCAGTACGTCACCTATGTGAAGAACCTCCTGCACGGTGACCTCGGTACGTCGTTCCGCACCAAGCAGAGCGTCACCGCCGACCTGCGCGAGCGCATTCCCGCCACGCTCGAACTCGCGGTGTCGGCGATGGTCATCGGCGGACTCGGCGGCGTCGTACTCGGTGCCTTTTCTGCGAGCCGCAAGGACCGGCCCTCCGACCAGGCGGCGCGGGTGTTCTCGCTCGTCGGCTCGTCGCTCCCGGTCTTCTGGACCGGTCTCGCCCTCCTGTTCGTGTTCTACGCGCGCCTCGGCTGGCTGCCCGGTCCCGGCCGCCTGCCGGCACGCACCGAGGCGCCCGGTCACCTCACCGGCATCTACACCATCGATGCGCTGCTGCACGGCCAGTGGTCACTCGTGTGGCAGGCGCTGCGCCAGCTCTTCCTTCCGGCATTCGTCCTCGGGTGGGCCGTGATGGGGTCTGTGTCGCGGCTCGTGCGGGCCTCGATGCTCGACGAGCTCCACGCCGACTACGTGCGCACTGCGCGGGCCAAGGGGCTGGCCACGCGCGCGGTGATGGTCGGTCACGTGCTGCGCAACGCGATGCTGCCGGTCCTCACCATCCTCGGCTTCTCGTTCGCCTCGCTGCTCACCGGTGCAGTCCTCACCGAGACGATCTTCGAGTGGAACGGCATCGGCTCGTATGCCGCAGCATCCACCCGTGCACTCGACTACCCGGCCATCAACGGTGTGTGTCTGTTCGGTGGCATCGTGTTCCTGCTCGCGAACCTGGTCACCGACGTGCTCTACGCGTTCGCCGACCCGAAGATCAGGCTGTCATGACGAGCGCAGTGGTTCCTCCTGTGGGCGATGTCGTCGCGGTCCCACCGGTTCGCCGGTCGTGGCGGCTGCTGTTCCGCAACCCGGGCATCACGTTCGGCGCGGCGATCACACTCGTGTGGCTCATCGTGTTCGCGACCTGTCACTGGTGGGCGCCGTACGACCCGTTCGAGATGGTGGGCGAGCGGCTGATGCCACCGAGCGGGGCGCACTGGTTCGGCACCGATGCGCTCGGGCGCGACGTCTTCTCACGCACGCTGTACGGCTCGCGCCAGTCACTGCCGATCGCGGTCGCCGTGATCGTCTCGGCGGTGCTGATCGGCTCGACGCTCGGAGCCATTGCCGGCTTCTTCGGCGGGATCGTCGACAAGATCGTCATGCGGCTCGCCGACGTCACGATGGCGTTCCCGGCGATCCTCCTCGCGATGGCGGTCGCCGCGGCGCTCGGACCGGGCCTCAAGAACGGCTTCATCGCGATGGTCATCGTCTGGTGGCCGATCTACGCGCGACTCCTCCGGGCACAGGTGATGGCGGTGAAGAACCGCGAGCACATCGAGGCAGCGGTGTCGGTGGGTGCCACGCAGTCGCGCATCCTGCGCCGTCATGTGCTGCCGCTGTCGTTCACCGGGGTGCTCGTCAACGCGACGATGGACCTCGGCCAGGTGGTGCTGCTCACCGCATCGCTCAGCTTCCTCGGCCTCGGCGCGCTGCCGCCGGCACCCGAGTGGGGAGCGATGATCACCGAGGGCGCCAAGAACTTCTACCAGTGGTGGATCGCCGTGGCGCCCGGTCTCGCGATGGTGACCGTCGTGCTGGGCTTCAACTTCCTCGGTGACGGCCTGCGTGACGCCCTCGACGTGAAGGCGGCGAGCCGATGAGTACCGACGCGCTGCTGTCCCTCGACGGGCTGTCGGTCGACTTCGCCGTCAGCCATGGCACCGTGCACGCGGTTCGTGGCGTCAGTCTCGACGTGCACCGTGGCGAGGTGGTGGGTGTCGTGGGCGAATCAGGCTCGGGCAAGAGCGCCACGATGCTCGCCCTGCTCGGACTGCTCGCGCCGAACGCACGCGTCAGCGGCAGCGCCACCTTCGACGGGACGCAGGTCATCGGTCTCGCCGGTGAACAGCTGCGGCGGCTGCGCGGCGGCCGTATCGGCATGATCTTCCAGGACCCGATGACGTCGCTCAACCCGGTGCTCACCGTCGGCCGGCAGATCGCCGAGACCATCGAGGTGCATCAGCCGACCCTCCGGCCCAAGCAGGTGGTCACCCGCGTGCAGGAACTGCTCGAGATGGTGGCGATCCCGAACGCCGCCGAGCGGATGCGGGCCTACCCGCACGAGCTGTCGGGCGGCATGCGCCAGCGCGTGATGATCGCGATGGCACTGGCGAACGAGCCCGAGCTGATCATCGCCGACGAACCGACCACGGCACTCGACGTCACGATCCAGGCGCAGATCCTCGAGGTACTCGGCGAGCTGCGGCGGCGCACCAACACCGCAATGGTGATCATCACTCACGACCTCGGCGTCGTGGCCGGTGTCGCCGACCGTGTGAATGTGATGTACGCCGGACGTGTCGTCGAGCGCGGTGCGGTGGACGACGTGTTCCACGCCAACAACCACCCGTACACGGCCGGGCTGCTGGCGTGTCTCCCTCGGCTCGATCGGCGCGACCAGTCGATCGACCCGATCGGTGGCGCGCCGCCGCTGCTCGACCGGCTGCCGACGGGCTGCTCGTTCGCACCCCGTTGCCCGGCCGCGACGGCGGCATGCGAGCAGGGCGAGCCCGTGCTGCGCGAGGTCGGTGCCACGACGGTGGCGTGCCACCTCGCGCCGTCGGCGGTTCGCCGCGAGGCGGTGGTCGCATCATGAGCAGCCCGATCGACCGCGACACGGCGTCCACCAGAGGTGGCTCCGACCGTCCGCTGCTCGAGGTGCGCAACCTCGTGAAGACGTTCGCCGCACGCAGCACGTTCGGCGCTGCGGGTCGCGGCGTGCAGGCGGTTGCTGACGTGAGCTTCGAACTCCAGCGGGGCGAGACCCTCAGCCTCGTGGGCGAGTCGGGCTGCGGCAAGAGCACGACCGCGCGGTGCGCGGTGCGCATCCTCGACGCCACCAGCGGGTCGGTGGTCTTCGACGGCACCGACCTGTCGACGCTCAGCCCCGAACGGTTGCGTGCGATGCGCAGCCGGTTCCAGATGGTGTTCCAGGACCCACAGGCGTCGCTGAATCCGCGCATGACGGTGGGCGACATCCTCGCCGAACCACTGCAGATCCACGGTGTCCCGGCCGACGAGGCGCGGCAGCGCGTCGACGAGTTGATGTCGCTGGTGCAACTGCGACCCACCGACCTCGATCGGTATCCGCACCAGTTCAGCGGAGGCCAGCGCCAGCGCATCGGCATCGTCCGCGCACTCGTGCTGCGGCCCGAACTCATCGCGCTCGACGAACCGGTGTCCGCGCTCGACGTCAGCATCCAGGCCGAGATCATCCGCCTGCTCGAGCGGCTGCGCGACCAGTTCGGCCTGGCGTACCTGTTCATCGCCCACGACCTCAGCGTCGTGCGACACCTCAGCGAGCGGGTCGCGGTGATGTACCTCGGCAAGATCGTCGAGAGCGGTACCAACGCCGACGTGTACGAGCACTCGGCGCACCCGTACACGCAGGCGCTGCTCGCCGCGGCACCCATCCCCGACCCGCGCATCGAGCGCGGTCGTCAGCGCATCGTGCTCGCGGGCGACCCACCGAGCCCGATGAACCCACCGTCCGGCTGTCGGTTCCGCACGCGTTGCTGGAAGGCAGCCGACGTGTGCGCCGAGCAGGAGCCGGCGCTCGTCGACCCGGGCATCGGCCACCCGGTTGCCTGCCACTTCCCCGAGGTGAGCAACGTGATCGTGGCCCAGCGCTCGACCTACCGATAGGACCATCATGACGATGACGATCCCCGGCAACCCTCGGTCTCACCAGCAGCCCGATCGTGACGCGCTGATCGAACGGCTGGCCGATCGCGCCAAGTTCATCCGCCTCGAGACCGTGCGACTGGCGCGCATCGCCGGCGCTGGCCACTACACGAGCACGTTCTCGTGTGCCGAGATCCTGTCGACGCTCTTCTATCACCAGTTGCGCATCAGGCCGTCCGAGCCGAGGTGGCCCGACCGTGATCGGTTCGTGATGAGCAAGGGACACGCGGCGATCGGCTGGTACCCGGTGCTGGCCGACCTCGGCTACTTCCCGGCGAGCGAGCTCGACCAGTTCACGCGACTCGGCAGCCCGTTCGGCGACCACCCTGACATGCGCAAGGTGATCGGCGCCGACTTCAGCAGTGGGTCGCTCGGCCACGGTCTGTCGATCGGCGTCGGCATGGCGCTCGCAGCGAGGGTGCAGCGGCGCGATCACCGTGTGTACGTGCTGCTCGGCGACGGCGAGCTGTGCGAGGGCCAGATCTGGGAGGCCGCCATGGCCGCGGCCCACCACGGTCTCGGCAACCTCGTGGCGATCGTCGACCGCAACCAACTGTGCATCGACGGCCGCACCGAGGACGTCATGGCGGTCGAGCCGATCGACGGTCGGTTCGACGCCTTCGGATGGGAGACGCACCGCATCGACGGCCACGACCTCGGCTCGCTCCTCGACACCTTCGACGCACTCGAACCCTCGTCGTCCGACGCACCGCAGCTGATCGTCGCCGACACGGTGAAGGGCCGCGGCGTGCGGATGATGGAGATGAGCCTGCTGTGGCACGTCGGCAGCCTGATGGGCGACGACTACGACGCAGTGGTCGCCGAGCTCGAGCAGGGGCTTCGCCCGCTGGTGACGGAGGCGGCGCGATGAGCACGACCGAGACGCGGGCAGCCGATGGCGAGAATGTCGTCGGCCAGGACCAGAGCGAGATCTTCCGCGGCACGACCGACGGCGTCACGAAGTTGCGCGATGCCCGCTCGACCGACCAGATCAGTGCTGCCTCCATCCCGGCGTTCGTCTTCGGCGAGGAACTTGCCGACCTCGCCGACGATGATGAACGGATCGTGGTGGTCACGGCCGACCTCGCCAAGGCCAACCGCGCTGTCGACTTCTCTGCCCGGCACCCCGATCGGTTCTTCAACCTCGGCATCGCCGAGAAGAACATGATCAGCGTGGCGGCAGGCCTCGCCGCGAGCGGGCAGGTGGTGTACGCAGCGACGTTTGCGTCGTTCTGCGCGCTGCTCGGGGCCGAGCAGATCCGCACCGACTGTGCGTACCCGGGCGTGCCGGTGCGAGTCGTGGGTCACCACTCGGGGATGTCGATGGGCTTCTACGGGACGAGCCATCACTCGCTCGAGGACATCGGCATGATGCGCACCATTGCTGACCTGACCGTGGTCTGCGTCAGCGACGCCAACCATCTGCGCGGGGTGCTGCGCGCGTCGGTCGATCACCCGGGCGCGATGTACATCAGACTGGGACGCGGCCGTGACCCCCAGGTGTACGACCACGTGCCCGACATCGAGTTCGGCCGGGCGATCCGTCTGCGCGAGGGCGGCGATGTCGCGCTGATCGTGACCGGCACCGAGGTGCACCCGGCATTGGCCGCGGCCGAGGACCTGGCGGCGCAGGGTATCGAGGCGCGGGTGATCGACATGCACACCATCAAGCCGCTCGACGTCGACGAGGTACTGCGCGCTGCCGACGAGTGCGGTGCCGTCGTCACGATCGAGGAGGCGAACCGCACCGGAGGTCTCGGTAGCGCCGTCGCCGAGGTACTGGCCGACCACCGCCGGGCGATCACCTTCCATCGCCATGGCGTGCCCGACGAGCACGTGCTCATCGGCCCGCCTGCGGCGCTGTACGCGCACTACCGACTCGATGCACCAGGGATCGCTGCGGTGGTCGACGAGGTGCTGCGCAGCTCCTGATCCCCACAACCTGCACTCGCTGCGCGTCCGTGCCACCCCGGTGCGGTCACCGCAGTCGCCGCTCTCCGACACGACCCCACTCCCAGGACACCACAGGACCACCGAGATGACACTGCTGACCAACCACCCGCTCGACATCGATCATCCGTGGCGTGCCCGCGCCAAGGCGGTCATCCCGAACGGGATGTACGGACACCAGAGCGCGCGAGCGCTGCCGGAGGGCTATCCGCAGTTCCTGGCACGCGGCGAGGGCGGCCGCATCTGGGACGTCGACGGCAACGAGTACATCGACTTCATGTGCAGCTATGGACCGATCGTGCTCGGCCATCATCACCCCGCGGTCGACGCTGCTGCTGCGGCACAGCTCGAGCTGGCCGACTGCCAGAACGGACCGTCACCGGTGATGGTCGAGCTCTGCGAACTGTTCGTCGAGACGGTCGACCACGCCGATTGGTCGATGCTCGCCAAGAACGGCACCGACGCCACGACGATGTGCGTCACCATCGCCCGTGCGGCGACCAAGCGGCGCAAGGTGATGGTGGCCAAGGGTGCGTACCACGGTGCCGCGCCGTGGTGCACACCCAACCCGTCCGGCACGACGGCAGAGGACCGGGCGCACCTCGTCCACTACCGGTTCAACGACTACGAGAGCGTCAAGACGGCGGTGGAGGAGTGTGGCGACGACCTTGCCGCGATCGTCGTGTCGCCGTTCAAGCACGACGCGCGCTTCGACCAGGAGATGGTCGACCCCGAATGGGCCAAGTACCTGCGCACCGTGTGCGACGAGACCGGGGCCGCGCTCATCCTCGACGATGTCCGCGCCGGCTTCCGCATGGCGCTGGGCGGCTCATGGGAGACCGTCGGCGTCATGCCCGACCTCAGCGCATGGAGCAAGGCGATCGCGAACGGCTACGCGCTCGGCGCGGTGCTCGGCAACGACCGCTTCCGGTCCGGCGCCGAGTCGATCTACGCCACCGGCTCGTTCTGGTTCTCGGCGGTGTCGATGGCTGCTGCGGTGGCGACGATCAACGCGCTGCGCGACGAGGACGGACTCGGCGCGATGCAGCGGGCCGGCCAGCGCCTCCGCGACGGCCTCGCCGCGCAGGCCCGCGCACACGGGCTGGTCGTCAACCAGACCGGACCGGTGACGATGCCGCTCATGACCTTCGCCGCGGACACCGAGTTCCAGCGGGCGCACCTGTGGGCCGGGGTCTCGGCGCAGCACGGTGCGTACCTGCACCCGTGGCACAACTGGTTCACGTGCGCCGCGCACACCGACGAGGACGTCGACACGGCGCTGCGTGCCACCGACATCGCGTTCGAGCGGGTGCGCGCAGAGTTCGGGGCCGACTGACGGTGGACCACCGGGCCGAGCGCGAGCAGATCGTCGACTTCGCGCGCCGTGCCTCGACCTCGGGCCTGAGCGTCGGGACGTCGGGCAACCTCAGCATCAGGGTGCCGGAGGGTGTGCTCATCACCCCGAGCGGACGCGACGCGGAGACCGCCGACCCCGGCGACATCTGTCTCGTCGACGTCGACGGGTTCCAGGTCAGTGGCGACTACCGCCCATCGTCGGAGGTGCCGATGCACCTCGCGGTGTACCGCCACACCGATGCGGTCGCAGTGGTGCACACCCATTCGCCGTTCGCCACTGCAGTGTCGGTGGTGCTCGACGAACTGCCGGCGGTGCACTACACGATCAACGGGCTCGGCGGACCAGTGCGGGTGGCGCCGTATGCGACCTTCGGCTCGGCACCCCTCGCGGCCAACCTCGCCGCCGCACTCGACCAGCGGACAGCGGCCATCCTGCAGAACCACGGCACCGTGGCGATCGGCGCAACGCTGCGGCAGGCGTACGAGCGCGCGGTGCTGCTCGAGTGGCTGTGTGCGCTGTACTGGCGCGCCCGCCAGATCGGCGAACCGCGCATCCTCACACCGGCAGAGCTCGATGACGTTCGCCAGCAGTCGTCGCGCCTGCGGTACGGGTCGCAGCGATGAGCCCGAACACGGCATCGCCCGCCACGACGGGCCGCGAGAACACCGTGGTGTGCATCGGCGTGCACATCCTCGACATCCACGGCCGGCCGATCTCGGAGATCCCGCCGGGGCAGGGTGGTGCGCGTATCGAGCAGATCCGCCTCAGCGCTGCAGGGACGGCAGCGGGTACCGCAGTCGATCTCGCCAAGCTGGGGGCACACGTCGTCACCATCGGGTGCATCGGAACCGACGAGGTCGGGGACTTCCTGCTCGCACTGATGGGCCGCCACGGCATCGACACCCGAGGTGTGGTGCGCACCCCGGCCGCGCAGACCTCGGCGACCATCCTGCCGATCAAACCCAATGGGGACCGTCCGGCCTTTCACGTCATCGGGGCGAACGGGCATCTCACGCTGGACGTGGTCGAGCGGTCGACCGTGACGTCGGGTTCGGTGTTGCTCATCGGCGGCCCCGATCGCATGGGTGACTTCGGCGGTGCGCCGATTCGTGAGGTCGCGGCGTGGGCGCGCGCAGCAGGGATGACGACGGTGATGGACGTGCTCGGTGCCAACCCCTCGATCCGCGGCGACGACATGCGGGCGCTGCTGCCGCTGGTCGACCACCTCGTGCCGAACGAGGAGCAGTTGTGCGACCTGTTCGGGGTCGACGACCCACTCGTGGCGGCGCGCCACGCGCTCGACCACGGCGCCGGGCGGGTCGTGGTCACCCTCGGCGCTGACGGCTGCCGCGGCGGCGCCCGCGAGCAGGCGGTACACGTGCCGGGGCGGGTGGTCGACGTCGTCGACACGACGGGCTGCGGCGACTCGGTGACGGCGGGCTACATCCGGGGCCTGATGCTCGGTGACGACCCGGTCCGTGCCGCAGAGCTGGGCGTGCTGGCGGCATCGCTCGTGGCGACCGGTCTCGGCAGCGACGCCGGCATCGTCGACCTCGAGGGCACGCGGGACGCAGCGCACCGGTTCGCCGTGCGGCAGTCGTCGAGATGGACCTGACCGACAGCCGTTCTGCACGAACTCGCTGTGGCCGACGCCGCTCTGGCAGAGTCGGTTCATGACCTCGATCTCCGATCCGCTCTCGTTCGCGCACGGGCCGTCGATGCCGAATCGCGTGATGCTGGCCCCGCTCACCAACCAGCAGAGCCACGCTGACGGCACGTTGAGCGACGAGGAGCACCGGTGGCTCACGATGCGCGCCACCGGTGGGTTCGGCCTCACCATGACCTGTGCTTCGCACGTGCAGCGCGTCGGCCAGGGTTTCGCCGGGCAGTTGGGAATCTTCGGTGACGAGCACCTCGACGGCCTCACCCGCTTGGCGCGCGACCTGAACGCCACGGGAACGGTCAGTTACGTCCAGCTGCACCACGCGGGGCTCGATGCCCCGGCCGACGTCATCGGAACGCAGCCCGTCTCGGCATCGGACGACGCGGACAGCGGTGCCCGAGCGCTCACCACCGACGAGGTCGAACAGGTCACCCATGACTTTGTCGCTGCGGCCCGACGTGCCCAGCGCGCCGGGTTCCACGGCGTCGAGCTGCACGGCGCACACGGCTACCTCATCGGCCAGTTCCTCTCGGCGGAGACGAACCGTCGCACCGATCGCTACGGCGGGTCGTTCGACAACCGGTGCCGCCTGCTGCTCGACATCGTCGACGGGGTGCGTGCCGAGTGCGGCGACGCGCTGGCACTCGGTGTCCGGTTGTCCGCCGAGCGGTTCGGCGTCGACACCGACGAGATGTGCGAACTGTTCGGGTGCCTCGTCGACACTGGAGCGATCGACCTCATCGACATGTCGCTGTGGCACGTGGACAAGGAACCGGTGAGCGAGCACCACCGCGGTCGACGGCTCATCGAGGTCTTCGCCGAGCTGCCGCGGGGTACGACACGACTTGCCGTGGCCGGTCACCTACGGACGCCGGTGGCGTTGCAGCGCGCGCTCGACGACGGCGTCGATGTGGTCGCCGTCGGCCGTGCCGGCATCCTGCACCACGATTTCGCGCGCCGGGCGACCGATCCGACGTGGGTCCCGCGCACTCCGCCTGCGACAGAGGCCGACCTCGTCGCCGAGGGTGTCTCGCCGGCATTCATGGGCTACCTGAAGCGACGCTTCGAGGGATTCGTCCAGACCTGAGACGGCGTGCATCGGGAGGCGCGTCGAAGTGCCCCGAGTCACGTCGCGACAGCGATGAGCGTCCAGACGGCGCCGATCACCGTCAGGTGCACCGCCACCGCGACGAGGGCAAGGCTTCCTGCGCCCAGGCGGCGGGCACGGATGGCCCACCACAGGCCGGCGTACGAGGGCGCGACGAGCACCACGCCGTTCGTGAGAATGCGCACGAGCCACCCGTAGGCGCCCTGTTCCGCGATCGGGTCCGACCCCTCCAGACCGCGTGCGCTGAGCATCCAGAAGCCGATGAGACCACCCGTCGCTGCAGAGACGACGAGCGCCGGCAGCATGAGCAGCGAGCGCCGGACGAGCACGGCGGCGTAGGCGCGGGGCGAGACGTAGTGCGAGCGCATGGCGAGTCCTCGGTGCGCCGCCGTGGCGGCAGCGCCTGCCGTGACTCTGCAGGGTGCAGCGCCACCGTGCCAGTGGCCGATCGTCGGTGGCGGCGAGTCGGCCGACTGGCACGGTGCGCAGACGAGCGGCGTCAGCCGACGGTGAAGGTCGCCGTCGACGTGGCCGTACCGCCCTTGGTGGTGACGGCGATCTTGCCCGTGGTGGCGCCGGTCGGCACCTTGGTGGTGATGGTCGTGCTCGACACCACGGTGTACGTGGCTGCCGTGCCGTTGAACGTCACCTTGGTGGCGCCGGTCAGGTCGGTGCCGGTGATGGTGACCGACGTGCCGACGGGGCCCGACGTGGGCGTGAAGCTCTTGATCACCGGTGCCACCGGCTGCGGTGCGAACGGCAGCGAGCGCAGGCGGGTGCTGGTGAGCTTGGCGATCGCGTTCGCGACTGCCGGCGCGATGGGCGGCAAGCCGGGCTCGCCGATACCGCCGATCGGTGCACCACTCTGGAGGATGACGGTGTTGATGACCGGCGCCTCCCTCAGCTTCAGCATCCGGTAGGTGTTGAAGTTCTTGCGCTTGGGCTCGCCCTGGGTGAACCAGACGTCGTCCCACATCGCGGCGCCGAGGCCCTGCAGCACGGCACTCTCGACCTGCTGCTTGACGATGTTGGGGTTGACCACGGTGCCCGGGTCGATCACGACGGTGACCTTCCACACCTTGAAGCCGGCCGAGACCGAGCCGGAGACCTCGGCGACCTCGGCCACGACGGTGTCGCCGAACGACATCGACAGTGCGACACCGCGCTGGCGGCCCGACGGGGGCGCCGTGTTCCAGCCGCTCTCGAGTGCTACGCGGTCGAGCACCGCGATTGCACGCTGGTGGGCCGATGTGCCCAGGTTGAGGTGCTTCTTGCGGAAGGCGATCGGGTCGACCTTGGCGGCGAGCGCCAGTTCGTCCATGAACGACTCCATGAAGAAGCAGTTCTGCGAGTTGCCGACCGAGCGCCAGCTGCCCAGCGGCACCTCGATGGTGTCCTGGACGTACTCGACGAGCTTGGCAGGGACGTTGTAGAGCGCGTTGACGAGGCCGTCGGTGCTCGACTTCTGCGACGAGCCGCACACGACCCTGGCCTTCATCGCGGTGATGTTGCCGGACAGGTCGAGCGAGGCATCGAACTTGGTGAGCGATGCAGGCCGGTAGATGTCGTGGGTGAAGTCCTCCTCGCGGCTCCACACCAGCTTGACCGGCTTGCCCTTGTTCGCCTTTGCGACCTCGACGGCCTGGCG
Organism: Ilumatobacteraceae bacterium; assembly: GCA_049424465.1. Classification (GTDB taxonomy): domain Bacteria; phylum Actinomycetota; class Acidimicrobiia; order Acidimicrobiales; family Ilumatobacteraceae; genus UBA668. The sequence goes on along the minus strand of JBMSSR010000056.1, from coordinate 1,401 downwards.
CACGTAATCGACCGCCAGGCGCCGGCCGAAGCCACCGCCGAGGAACGTCGTGTGCAGCGTGACCGCCGAGCGCGGCAGCCCGGTGATGGCGACGGCCTCGTCGACCGACTTGGTCTGCGACTGGGTGGGGGCCCAGATCTCGCACGACGTGTCGGTCACGAGAGCGGTGCAGTTCATCGGCTCCATCGTCACGTGGGCGAGGTACGGCGCCGAGTAGGTACGCGAGTACTTCTGCGTCGCGGGTGCCGCAGCCAGCACGGCGTTGGCGTCACCGATGACCGGTGAGGTGGCGAGGCCGGTCGCGGTGGCCATCAGGTTCTCGGCCCGGGCCTTCATGAGCACCGAGTCGATGTTCGGCGTGTAGGCCGCGTCGACCCAGGTGACGCTCAGTGACCGTGCGGCCTTGACGGCCTGCCACGTGGTCGTGTTGGTGACCACGGCGACTGCGGTACCGGTGCTGATGGGCACGACGGTGCAGCCGGCGGGTGCGGCGCCGATGGCACCGACGGTCTGGCCGACCTTGGGAGCCTGCACCACCGAGGCGTACAGCATGCCGGGCAGGCGGACGTCGATGCCGAACACCGCCGAGCCGTTGACCTTCGACGGGATGTCGAGGCGACGCAGCGGCTGACCGATGTAGCGGTACGGGGGCTGCACCCACGCCACGTCGTTGGGGGCCATGGTTGCCGCGGTCGTGACGAGCTGCCCATAGGTGGCGACTGCGGTCGACGTCGAGACCTGGACGACCACGCCGTCGACGACCGTGAGGTCGCTGGTGGCGATGCCCGACTGCGCGCTCGCAGCCCAGACCATCTGGCGACGGATGGTGGCACCGACCGTGCGCAGGTAGTCGTGGTAACCGCGCACCGAGTTGCTGCCGCCCGAGCTCTGCGACGTGCCGGGCGACCACACGCCGGTGTTCGCGTCCTTGACGGGCCGGTTGTAGCCGGCGCCGGCATCGGCGAGCTGGAAGCGGACCTTGTTCCAGTCGACCATCAGCTCTTCGGCGAGGATCATCGGGAGCGCAGTGCTGATGCCCTGGCCCATCTCGCTGCCCGGGCAGACGAGGGTGATCGTCTCGTCGGCGGCGATGCTGACGTAGACGCCGACGCTGCCGCCCGCCGTGGTCGCTGCATCGGCGACCGCGGCCCACGGTGTGCCGGGGGCGAGCTCGATGCCGACGACGAGGGCGCCACCGACGCCGACTGCGGTGCGGGTGAGGAACGTGCGGCGGGCGATCGTGCCGCTGGTGGGGTCGTTCGAGACGACGACGTCGGCGGAGGTGTAGGTGCTCATACGATCAGCCCCGCTGCGCGCTTGATGGCCTGCTTCATCCGCGGATACGTGCCACAGGCACAGATGTTGTCCATGTACGAATCGATTTCCGAGTCCTTCGGCTTG
>JBMSSR010000055.1:0-13254 GCA_049424465.1 Ilumatobacteraceae bacterium | reverse complement strand
CGACCATCATCGCTGCGTTCCATCGCACGAAGCTGCGGATGCGCCGCTCGAGGTGCTCGTCGCCCGGGAACCACGGCTCGGCATCGCGCGGGATGGTGTTGACGTAGGGGGTGCTGACGGTGGCCGGAAAGCTGACCTGGGATTCGCGGGCACGCTCGAGGAGTCGGCTGAGCAGGTACTGGGCGCGGGTCTTGCCGTGGACGTCGATGACGGCCCCGAGACTGTCGAGCCATTCCGACGTCTCCCCGGGATCGGTGTCGGGGAGTTGGTTCACATAGCCGTCGAAAATCATGTGGGGAGTCTGCCACCGCCGCCTGCAGGTGCCTGACCGCATGTGTCAACAATTCACTGTGTTGTGACGCACGACGGCCATCGCAGCAGGGCGCGTCGTGGCCCCGTAGTCTCGCCGGATGACTCCCGACGACACCCCGACGGTCGTGTACACCGACGGGGCCTGTTCGGGCAATCCGGGTCCCGGTGGGTGGGCCTGGGCGGTCGCCCCAGAGGGCGCGCCGTGCGGGTCCGGCGGCGAGCGCGCCACGACCAACCAACGCATGGAGCTGCGCGCAGTCCTCGAGGCGCTGCGGGCGCTCGAGGGACCAGTGGTGATCGTCAGCGACAGTACGTACGTGGTGCATTGCTTCCGCGACCGGTGGTGGGTCCGCTGGCGGGCGAACGGCTGGAAGAACTCGAAGAAGGAACCGGTCGCCAACACCGACCTGTGGATGCCCCTCGTCGACCTCGTCGAGCAGCGGCGGCCCGAGTTCAGGTGGGTGAAGGGCCACAGCGGTGACCGGATGAACGACCTGGTCGACCGACTGGCGGTCGCCGCGGCGCAGACCGCCTGAGTCGCGTCCCGCCTGCTGCGTGCTCCGCTTGGGCGCGCCGCCCACGTGCCGCGTAGGGTCGTCGCATGGACATCAACGGTGCAAGTGCAATCGTCACCGGCGGCGCCTCCGGCATCGGCGCAGCCTCGGCCCGGCTCCTGGCCGCCAAGGGTGCCAAGGTGGTCATCGCCGACCTCGACCGCCAGCAGGAGCAGGGCACTGCCCTTGCCGACGAGATCGGCGGCGCGTTCTGTGCCGTCGACGTCACCAACACCGACGACATCATCAACGCCATCGAGATGGCGAAGAGCATGGGTCCGCTGCGCGTGCTCGTGAACTCGGCCGGTATCGGCTGGGCGCAGCGCACCGTCGGCAAGGACGGCAGCTACGACTCGGCGGCCAACCTCGACGCGTTCAAGAAGGTCGTCGCGATCAACCTGATCGGCACCTTCGACTGCATTCGCCTCGCCGCGACGGCCATGAGCACGACCGAGCCGATGGACAGCGGCGAGCGGGGTGCGATCGTCAACATCGCCTCTGTCGCGGCATTCGACGGCCAGATCGGACAGGCGTCGTACTCGGCATCGAAGGGTGGCGTGGTCGGGATGACCCTGCCGATCGCGCGTGACCTTGCCGCCGTGGGCGTCCGCGTCAACACGGTGGCCCCGGGGCTCATCGACACGCCGATCTACGGTCAGGGCGAGGCGAGCGAGCAGTTCAAGGCCAACCTGCAGAAGGGTGTGCTCTTCCCGCAGCGGCTCGGTCACCCCGACGAACTGGCGTCGGTGGTCGTCGAGTGCGTGACGAACAGCTACCTGAACGCGGAGACCATCCGCGTCGACGGTGGCATCCGCATGCCACCCAAGTGACGACGCCGCGACTCAGGTGGTGTAGTCGGCGTTGATGCGGACGTACCCGTCGGTGAGGTCGCAGCCCCACACCGTTGCGGTCGCGCTGCCGCCGGTGGCGAGGCTGACGTGGATACCCACCTCGTCGCCGCGCATGTAGTCGCTCAGCGCGCCGAGCCCGGCGGCATCGAGCTGCGCGGGGTACACCTCTTGTGTGCCGAAGCGGATGACGACGGCGGCCTGGTCGACCTCGTCGGCCGACGTCGACTTGCCGACCGCCATTGCGACGCGTCCCCAGTTGGGGTCGGCGCCGTGCACCGCGGTCTTGACGAGTGGCGAGTTGACGATCGCCTTGGCGACACGGCGCGCCTGCTCGGGCGACGCTGCGCCGTCGACCGTGACCTCGATGAGCGTCTCGGCGCCCTCGCCGTCGCGGGCGATCTGGCGAGCCAGTGACTCGCAGACCGATGCGAGCGCGCGCTCGAGGGCGGCCGGGTCGACGGCTCCGGCCGCACCACTGGCGAGGATGACGGCCGTGTCGCTGGTGGACGTGTCGGTATCGACGGAGACACAGTTGAAGGTGCGGTCGACGACACTGCGGAAGACACGGTCGAGGTCGCCCGACTCGACGGCCGCATCGGTGAGGATGATCGCGATCATCGTGGCCATGTCGGGCTCGATCATGCCGACGCCCTTGGCCACGCCGACGACCCGCGCCGTCGACCCGTCGACCATGGCCTCGGCCGACTTGCTGACGGTGTCGGTGGTCATGATGCCGCGCGCCACCGCATCCGCGTCGGTGGAGGGCAGTGGCGAGGGAATCGCAGCGAGGCCGGCGCGGACGCGATCGATGGGGTAGTGGCGGCCGATGACACCGGTGCTGGCGATGAGGACGTCGGACGGCTCGCAGCCGAGCGATGCCGCGACACCCGCGACGACCTCCTCGGCATCGCGCAGACCCCGCTCGCCCGTGGCGACGTTCGCGTTCTTGGAGATGACGACCATCGCCCGTGCGGTGCCGTTCGCGACGTGACGGCGGCTGACGAGCACACTCGGCCCGGCGAACGAACTGCGGGTGAAGACGCCGGCCGCAGTGCACGCCGTGTCACCGGCGACCACCGTGAAGTCGTCGGTGTCGTCCTTGATGCCGATGTTGGTGACGTGTGCGTGGAAGCCGAGCGGCAGCGTGGTCATCTGGTGCGTTCCTCGTGGAGGGCGAGTTGGTGGGCGCGGACACGCCGCATCAGCACGCCGAGCTGCTCGACGCCCCGTGGGCCGAGTGGGTCGAGCAGGTGGCGGCGGACACTGTCGACGTGGTCGGGTGCCGCCGCGCTCATCTTGGCATGGCCGCTGTCGGTGAGTCGGGCGTAGGTGACTCGTCGGTCGGAGGCACACGCGACTCGCTCGACCCATCCGTGACGGACCAGACCGTCGAGCCGTCGCGTCAGGCCGCTCGGCGAGAGCTGCAGCTCGGCGGCCAGGTCGCACATCCGCAACTGCGAATCGGGGGCCTCGCTGAGCAGCACGAGGACGGCGTAGTCGCCATTGGTGATGCCGTGGTGGGCGAGGTCGGTCTCGGTGGCTGCCATGAGGTCGTTGACCGCATGGATGAAGGCGCGCCACGAGGCCTGTTCGCGTTCGTCGAGCCATTTCGTGGCCGTCCGACGGGTGGTGGTCATGAGGACGAGGGTAGCAATGTGTTGCGCAAGTGAATAGTTGTGAACGCAAATAATTCTCGCTATGGTCCCTTCCGTCGGTGACGCCCCCCGCCACCGACCGATCACCCCGCCCGCACGAGTCCGTGGGCCCAACGAAAGGCAGACCATGTCCGATCTCTCCGCTCTCACCCCCGGGACCTGGAACGTCGACGGCTCGCACAGCACCGTCGAGTTCAGCGTTCGCCACCTGATGATCGCCAAGGTGCGCGGACGCTTCACCGACATCTCCGGCTCGGTCACCGTCGGTGCCGACCCGCTGCAGTCGTCGCTGACCGCGTCGGTGCGCACCGGGTCCGTGTCGACCAACGACGACGGTCGCGACGGCCACCTGCGCAGCGCCGACTTCTTCGACTCCGAGCAGTTCCCCGAGATGTCGCTCGCGTCGACCGGCCTCGAGGCACGCGGCAGCAGCTACATCCTCCACTCGACGCTCACGATCAAGAGCGTCAGCAAGCCTGTCGACTGGACGCTCGACTTTGAGGGCGTCGCGACCGATCCGTGGGGCAACACCAAGGCCGGTTTCAGCGCCAGGGCCGAGGTCAATCGCAAGGAGTGGGGCCTCGAGTGGAACGCGCCGCTCGAGACCGGTGGCGTGCTGGTCGGCGAGACCGTCACACTGTCACTCGAGATCGAGCTCGTCCGGGCCTGACCGCAGTCGCGGCCCCCGAAGGAGGAACCATGGGCATCGTCCGCCTGAACCACGCCGTGCTCTACGTGCGGCACGCCCCGACGTCGGCGCGCTTCTACACCGAGGTGCTCGGGTTCGAGGTCGTGTCCGCGATCGGCGACAAGGCGTTCTTCCTCCGGGGGTCCGACAGCGACAACGACCACGACCTCGGGCTGTTCGAGGTGGGGGCGGCTGGCTCGTCAGGTGGGCCGCGTCCCGGGCTCTACCACCTCGCCTGGCAGGTGCGCACGATCGACGAACTGGTCGGTGTGCGTGCCCGCTTGGTCGAGGCCGGTTCGCTCGTGGGCGAGAGTGACCACGGCGTCAGCACGAGTCTGTATGCGCGTGACCCCGACGGCATCGAGTTCGAGGTGATGTGGGCCGTGCCACGCGCCGAGTGGCCGCCGGAGATCGGTACGTGGCGACTCGACCTCGCCGGTGCGGTGTCGCGCTGGTCGGGCATCGACACCGCCGATCAGTGACCGAGGTGCCGACCGGGACGGTCGCAGCAGCGCGCGCCCGCCTCGTGCGGGGCGGTGGTACCCGTCAGCGCCCGAGCAGATCGCGCAGCGCCGCCTCGAGGGTGGCGTGGCGGAACTCGTAGCCCGACTGCTGCAGCACCGTCGGCAGCACACGCTGGCCGGTGTACAACAGCGCGTCGGCCAGGTCGCCGCCGAGCAGCAACGCAGGGCCGAAGCGGGGCACTGGCAACAGGGCGGGCCGTCGCAGCACCCGCGCCAGCACCTTCGAGAACTCGGCGTTGGTCAGCGGGTTCGGTGCGGTGAGGTTGACCGCCCCGCGAACGTCGGCGGTCAGCAGGTGGGTGATCGCCCCGACCTCGTCGGGCAGCGAGATCCAGCTCTGCCACTGGCGGCCGTTGCCGAACGGACCGCCCGCACCGAGCCGGAACAGCGGGAGCAGTTTCTTCAGCGCGCCACCGGCCGGGGACAGCACGATGCCGGTGCGCAGGTGCGCCACCCGCGCGCCGGCACTGCTGGCTGCTGCGGTCGCTGCCTCCCACTGGAGGCACACCTCGGCGAGGAAGCCGGTACCCGCCGGCGACGTCTCGTCGAGCGACTCGTCGCCGGTCGCGCCGTACACGCCGATCGCGCTGCCGCTGAGGAACACGCGAGGTCCGCCCTCGGTGTCGGCGATCGCGGATGCGAGCAGTGACGTCGACTTCGTGCGGCTCTCGAGGATCTCGCGGCGGTACTCGGCGGTCCAGCGGCGGTCGCCGATGCCGGCCCCTGCCAGATGCACCACTGCGTCGGCACCGCGCAACGCGCCGTCGGGCAGCACGCCTCGTGCCGGGTCCCACTGCACGTCGCCCGGTCCGGGGGCGCGGCGGACGAGTCGCACCACGTCGTGGCCCGACGCCGACAGGGACGTGCACAGGGCAGAACCGATGAGGCCCGTGGCCCCGGAGACGACAATTCGCATACCGGTCACGGTACGACGGGCAGGGCACGCCTGTCGTGGCGGACGAGCGAGTCGTTCGGCTCCGCTGCAGGGCCGGTCGTCGACGGGTTCGAACCCCCGGATGAGTCGGCGGCGGCCTCCCACCGGTGGGTACAGTCGTCCTCCGGGTCGGCACCGCTGGTGCGCCGGGGAGGTTCGTCGTGCATGTCGTGATCGTCGGGTGCGGCCGGGTCGGGTCGTCCCTCGGGCGAATGCTCGTCGCCGACGGGCACTCCGTCGCCGTCATCGACCGCAAGCGGTCGGCCTTCGCCCGGCTCGGCGACGACTTCGTCGGCCAGACGTTCGCCGGCGTCGGCTTCGACCGCGAACTCCTCAGCGCTGCCGGGATCGAGCGCGCCGACGCAGTGGCCGCGGTCACGAACGGCGACAACTCGAACATCCTCGTGGCGCGTGTCGCCCGCGAGACGTTCGGCATCGAGCGTGTGGTTGCGCGCATCTACGACCCCAACCGTGCGCACATCTATCAACGGCTCGGCATCCCCACCGTGGCACCAGCGCTGTGGACCACCGAGCGCGTGATGCGGCGCCTGCTGCCGGGTGCCACCCGCATCGAGTGGACCGACCAGAGCGGTCAGGTGTCGGTGGTCGAGCACCACGTCGCCGACTCGTGGGTCGACCACCCGGTCGCCGATCTCGAACATGCCGGCGTGCGCCTCCTGTCCGTGTGCCGGTCCGGTGTCGCCACCATCGCGTCGCGCGACGACCGGTTCCACCGCGGTGACATCGTGCACCTCGCCGTCCCCGCACAGTTGGTCGACCGCATCGACCACCTGCTCGCCCAGCCACCCGCGAACGCCCGTTGAGGAGCCACGCATGAAGATCGTCATCGCAGGCGGCGGCAGCGTCGGCCGTTTCATCGGCGAGCAACTCACGACGTCGAACCACACCGTCACCATCGTCGACAATGACGCGCAGGTCGTGGCGTCACACCGCGACGACGTGCCGGGCATCACGTGGATCCAGGGTGACGCCTGCGACCTCAACACGCTCGAGCAGGCCGGCATCCTCAAGGCAGAGGTGCTTGCCGCGGTCACGGGCGACGACGAGGACAACCTGGTGGTCTCGCTGCTCGCCAAGAGCGAGTTCGCCGTCCCGCGGGTGCTGGCCCGGGTGAACAACCCGAAGAACGAGTGGATGTTCGACGAGGTGTGGGGTGTCGACATCGCGGTCAGCACGCCGCACCTCATCACCGGACTCCTGCAGGAGGCGGTCGTCGTGGGCTCGTTCGTGCGGCTGATGTCGTTCGAGGGCGGTCACACCCGGCTCGCCGAGGTGACGCTCGCCAGCACCTCGCCGGCAGCCGACTCGCAGATTGCCGAGCTCGCGCTGCCGCGTGACGCCGCAGTGGTGGCCGTCGTCCGGGACGGCTCCGTCATCGTGCCGCACCCCGAGACGGTGCTCCGTGTGGGCGACGAGGTGCTCGTGCTCGTCACCGACGACACCGAGGACACGGCGCGCGCGGTGCTCGTCGGCTGATCGCCGCAGTCGTCGTCACGCACCCCTCGGCCGCGCGCCCCGCGTCGTCGGTCGGTCAGGCGCCGATCTCTGTCAGGGCCCGGTCCAGTTCGCCGCCGTCGGTCGCGCCCTGGAGCACGGTCACGGCACCCGCAGCGTCGACGATCGCCACGGCCGGCTGTGACGCCACACCGAATCGGGCGAACACCTCGCCGTCGGGGTCGCTCAGCTGGGTGAAGCCGAGTCCGTATTCGTCGACGAACGACTGGAAGTCGTCATCGGATCCGTACCACGCCACGCCGAGGAACGTGGCCCGGCCGGCCCATCGTGTGCTGGCCTCCTCGACCGAGGGGGCTTCTCGTCGGCACGTGCCTCAACCGGGCGCCCAGAACCACAGCACCACCGGGCGCCCGGCGTACTGGGCCATGTCGATCGTGCCACCGCCGACGCCACGGGCGGTGAAGCGCAGCGACTCGGGGATGGCGACGGTGGGCTCGCCCGGCGTTGCCGAGCCGTTCGAGGTTGCGTCGGTCGTGACGGCGGGTGCGGCCCGTCCGGTCGTCGACGGCGCCGCCACCAGCGAGTCCGACGAGTCAGGCGCGCAGGCGGCCAACGACGCCACTGCTGTCGCGAGCAGCGCAGTGACAGCGGAGAGGGACCGAGGGCGCACGACGCCCACAGTACCGGCCGTAGCCTGAGGCCTTCCATGCGGACCCGAACGTTGTTGCTGCTCTCGGTGGCCTGCGGCCTCGCCATCCTGCTGGCAGGTGGCCTGCAGCTGGTGCGCATCTCCGGCACCGAACCGTCAGGTGTGCTGGTGATCGGCGACCGTGGTCAGGCAGGTGATGCCGTCGTGGTCGTGACCGGCTTCGACGAGCGTGCCGACAGGGCAGTCGTCACCGTCGTGCTGTCGGGGGTCGACGACCCGACCGGCCTCGACGGATTCGCCCTTCGGGCGCCGAACACGGTGGTCGATCCCGGCCCTGGGTCGTCGTGTGCCGGCTTCACCGTCGAGGCCGTGACATGCACGTTGTCGTTCCCGGCGGGCAGCCTCGCCGCCACCGATCGGCAGCTCGTGTTCGAGCGCGGCGAGGGCCGCGTCGTGTGGAATCTGGTGTGACAGTCGTCCGACGGGCCGATGAGCCCCATCACGGGCACGGCAAGCCGCGGGTCGAGGCGGTACGGTTGCGCACGCATTCGGTGTCGCGAGACGGAAGCGGAGCCTGACTCGATGGAAGCCCAGTACGACCTGGTGGTGATCGGCGGCGGACCGGCTGGTTATGGCGCGGCGTTGTACGCCGTGTCGGCCGGCCTCACGGTGGCCGTCGTCGAGAAGGACTCGATGGGCGGCACGTGCCTCAACCGGGGTTGCATCCCCGCCAAGGCCTTCCTCGAGACCGCTGCGGTCCAGCGCCACGTGGCGCACGCCGCCGAGTTCGGCATCGAGTCGAGCGCCCCGGTGGTCAACTTCGCGGTTGCGCAGCAGCGCAAGCAGCGCATCGTCGACGGCATCGTCAAGAGCCTCACGGGGTTCATGACCTCGAAGAAGATCACGATCGTCAACGGTGTCGGCTCGCTCGGCGCGTCGCGCACCGTCACGGTGCAGTGCGCCGATGGGTCCACGCAGACGCTGGTCGGCCGTCACGTGCTGCTCGCCGCCGGTTCGGTGCCGCGGGTCATCCCGGGCTTCGAGCCCGCCCCTCCGGGCGTGCCGAGCGCAGTGATGACGAGCGACGAGGTGCTGATGCTCGACCGAGTGCCGGCGCGAGTCGCCGTGATCGGCGGCGGTGCGATCGGCTGCGAGTTCGCGAGCACGTTCGCCGACCTCGGCGCGTCGGTCACGATCCTCGAGGGCCTGCCGAAGATCCTGCCCGGCCTCGACACCGACGTCGCCAACGTGGTGGTGCGCAGTTTCAAGAAGAAGAGCATCGACATCCGCACTGGCGCGAAGGTGCTCGGTCACACGCCATTCGTCACCGCTGCCGGGCTGCCTGCCACGACGGTGCAGTACTCGACCGCCGAGGGCGCCACCGAGTCGCTCGAGGTCGACGCGGTCGTCGTCAGCATCGGCCGTCGCCCGTACGCCGACCACCTCGGTCTCGCCGGCACTGCCGTGCGTGTCGACGAGCGTGGGTTCGTCGTCGTCGACGAGTTCTGCCAGACCGGCGAACCCGGTGTCTACGCGCTCGGCGACCTCATCAACACACCCGCGCTCGCGCACGTCGGGTATGCCGAGGCGATCCTCGTCGTCAAGCACCTGCTGGGTGAGTCGCCGTCACCGGTCGCGTACGACCGCGTGCCGTGGGCCATCTACTGCCATCCCGAGGTCGCGTTCGCCGGGCCGAGTGAGGAGGCAGCACGCGCCGCCGGGCACGACGTGGTCGTCGCCAAGCACCAGTTCCGTGCCAACAGCCGCGCCCAGATCCTCGGCGAGCTCGACGGTCTCGTGAAGATCATCGCCAAGCGCAACGCCGACGGCTCGGCGGGCCAGGTGCTCGGCGTGCACATGGTGGGGCCATGGGTGACCGAACAACTCAGCGGCGGCTACTTGGCCGTGAACTGGGAGGCCACGGTGGCCGAGGTCGCCGAGTTCATCCAGCCCCATCCCAGCCTCACCGAACTGTTCGGTGAGACCATGCTCTCGCTCACCGGTCGCAGCCTCAACGCCTGACCCCACACCGAAGGACATCTCAATGGCCGACGTCGCCCTGCCCCAACTCGGAGAGACCGTCACCGAGGGCACCATCACGCGCTGGTTCAAGAAGGTCGGTGACACCGTCGCGGCCGACGAGGCGCTGTTCGAGGTGAGCACCGACAAGGTCGACACCGAGGTGCCGTCGCCGGTGGCGGGCGTCGTCGTCGAGATCCGTGCCGCCGAGGGCGACACCGTGCCCGTCGGTTCGGTCATCGCGGTCGTCGGTGCAGCGGGCGCTGCGCCGGCCGCCGCACCGGCGCCTGCGCCGGCTCCCGAGCCGGTTGCTGCGGCGCCGGTCGCCGAGCCAGCGCCCGCACCAGCCCCTGCCCCGGCGCCTGTCGCCACCCCGGCACCTGCCCCGGCACCGGCCCCTGCGCCAGTCGCGGCACCTGCACCTGCCCCGAGCGCCCCGCCCGCGACGGCCGGTGACAACCGGTTGCTGTCGCCCGTGGTGCGCCGCCTCGTCAACGAGCACGGCCTCGACCCGGACGACATCGTCGGGACCGGCCCCGGCGGTCGCATCACCCGTGACGACGTGCTCGACCACCTCGATCGTCGCAGCCCGGGCACACCGGCCGTCGCGGCCCCGCCCGCCGCCCCACCGGCGCCGGCCCCGGTCGCGGCCGCAGCGCCAGCGCCGGTCGCCCCGACGCCCGTTGCGCCCGTGGTGGCGCCCGCTGCGTCGCCGGCTGCCGCTGCACCACGCGTGGTCGGCGGCGAGCGCGACACGCTCGTGCCGCTCAGCAAGATCCGCAAGGCGACCGCCAGCCACATGGTGATGAGCAAGAGCGTCAGCCCGCACGCCTTCAGCGTCGTCGAGGTCGACTACGCCAACGTCGACAACACCCGCGGTCGCGTCAAGGCCGAGTGGAAGGCGAGCGAGGGATTCTCGCTCACGTACCTGCCGTTCATCACCCGCGCCGTGGTCGATGCGCTCGGCGAGTTCCCGCACCTCAACGCCAGCGTCGGCGAGCACGACCTCGTCGTGCACAACTACATCGACGTCGGTATCGCGGTCGACCTCGATCACGAGGGGCTGCTCGTGCCGGTCGTGCGCTCGGCCGACTCGAAGCGGTTGCGGGCGATCGCCCGTGAGATCAACGATCTCGCCGGCCGTGCCCGTTCGCGCAAGCTGTCGCCCGACGAGATCAGCGGTGGCACGTTCACGATCACCAACAACGGCTCGGCGGGCAGCGTGCTGACGATGCCCATCATCAACCAGCCACAGGTGGCGATCCTGTCCACCGATGCAATCGTGCGCCGTCCGGTCGTGGTCGAGCTCGCCGATGGCAGCGAGAGCATCGCCATCCACCCGGTGGGCAACCTCGCGATGGCGTGGGACCACCGTGCGTTCGACGGTGCGTATGCCGCCGGCTTCCTGGCGCGGGTCAAGCAGATCATCGAGACCCGCGACTGGTCGCAGGAGCTCTGAGCAGCGTGGCGCTGCGGGCGCGCTGGCTCGGCCGGGTGCCCTATCGCGAAGCACTCGCCCTGCAGGAGGCGCTGTTCGCGCACGGCCGCGACAACCACCTGTTGCTGCTCGAGCACCCGCACGTGTTCACCCACGGGGCGCGTGCCGACCTCGGTGTCAACCTGCGCGTCGACCCCGCCGCAGTCGGCGCCGAGCTGGTGGCCGTCAACCGCGGCGGTGACGTGACGTACCACGGGCCGGGCCAGTTGGTTGGCTACCCGATCGTCGACGTGCCCACTCCGCTCGCGGCATCCGATCACGTGTGCGCCATCCAGCGGCTCATCGTCGCGGTGCTGACGCGACTCGGCGTGGCCGACGTCGGCTGCCTGCCCGAGTACCCCGGGGTCTGGGTGGGTGTCAGCGGACCCACGCCGCGCAAGATCTGCGCGATCGGCGTGCGAATCGGGCACCGTGCGCCAGATGCCCCCGATGACGCCTCGTCGACGCCCGGCGGCCGCACGATGCACGGCTTCGCGCTCAATCTCTCGACCGACCTCACGTACATGCGCGACCACATCGTGCCGTGCGGCATCGCCCACCTGCCGGTCACGTCGATCGCCGAGGAGGGCGTCGACGTCTCGATGCGCGAGGTCGTCGACGTGGTGGTCGAGGAGGCAGCAGCGATCTGGGGTGGCGGTACGGCCGAACGGCAGGACGTGGCGTGGAAACAGCGCCCCGACGACCTGTCACCGTTCTCGCGCGGCGAGGGTGCCGGCGCGCCGATCCGCTCTGCGACCGATCACCTCGCGACAGCCACCAGTGCCGACGTCGCGATCGCCGCACCGACGCGCGCCATGGCTCGGCTCGAGCAGGCGGGCGTGACGGGCGGTCTCGAGGTGTCGACTCGCAAGCCCGAGTGGCTGCGGCCCCGGGTCGTGCACGGCCCCGAGGTGCTGGCCCTGCAGCGCTCGATCCGCGAACACGGGCTGGTCACGGTGTGCGAGGAGGCCGGGTGCCCCAACCTCAGCGAGTGCTGGTCCAGTGGTACGGCGACGTTCATGGTGCTGGGCGAGCGCTGCACCCGGGCGTGCGGCTTCTGCCTGGTCGACACGCGGCGCCCCGATGCCCCCGCGGCCGACGAACCGCAGCGCGTCGCGTCGGCCGTGCGGCAGATGGGTGTCCGGCACGCCGTGCTCACGATGGTGGCGCGCGACGATCTCGACGACGGCGGGATGCGCCATGTCGCGGCGTGCATCGACGCGATCCGCGCGGCAGCACCGGGGGTGGGGGTCGAGACGCTCGTCAGCGACGCGCGCGGCGACCGTGACGCGCTGGCGGTGCTGTGGGCGGCACGACCCGATGTGTTCAATCACAACGTCGAGACGGTGGCGAGGTTGCAGCGCGCCGTGCGACCGAGTGCGGGCTATGCGCGCAGTCTTGCGGTGCTCGCGGGCGCAAAGGCCGAGGGCCTGGTCACCAAGTCGGGCTTCATGCTCGGGCTCGGCGAGACCGACGACGAGGTCGAGGGACTGCTGGCCGACCTTGCCGGCATCGGCATCGACATCGTGACGATCGGGCAGTACCTGCGCCCGACGACGCACCACCTGCCGGTGGCGCGCTGGGCCGAGCCGGCCGAGTTCGCGCGGTGGAAGTCGATCGGCGAGTCGTTGGGTATCGGCCACGTCGAGTCGAGCCCGCTGACGCGCAGCAGCTACCACGCGCACGACGCGGCGGCCGCAGTGACGCCGGTGTCACTGGCCAGGCGCCAGTAGCGACCGACCGGCCGCAGCGTGGGACACCGTGTCCCGCCACACGATGCGGCAGGACACGTGTGCGTCAGGCCCGGAGGCGCTCGTTCGTCGGGTCGTACAGCGGCTCGGACTGCACGGTCGCCGCAGTGCGGGTGCCGAAGATGTCGACGAGCACCTTGGTGCCGGCCGGCTCGCAGTGCGGGCGCACGAACGCGAGTGCCACGCTCTTGCCGAGGGTGAAGCTCCAGCCGCCCGATGTCACGAGGCCGACACGGTTGCCGGCGGTGTCGAACACCGAGGACAGCGCGGGCGCATCGGCGTCGCCGGGCTCGTCGAGCGTGAGCGGCACCATCCGCCACGCCGAGCCGGCCGCCTTCTCGGCGACGAGTGCGGACTTGCCGAC
>JBMSSR010000054.1:0-13291 GCA_049424465.1 Ilumatobacteraceae bacterium | reverse complement strand
CGACGTGACTGACGGGGCGTTCTGGACAGCGAGCCTCGACGTGGTGCGGTCGCGTATCGCCGCCTACGAGGCGCTCGCCGCCCACGAGGTCACCGGCTGACACGTCTGCCCGCCATGGTCACCTCGCTCTACACCCCCGACCGAGAGGAACTCGCCGCCCTGCTCGAGGGTGAGCCTCGCTATCGGCTCGACCAGGTGTGGCAGGGCCTCTACGAGCACCTGCTCGAGCCGGCCGAGCTGACGACACTGCCGAAGGCACTCCGCCAACGGCTCAGCGACGGACTGCCGACGGCGCTCACCGAGGTCACTGCACGCACGAGCGACCGCGGCGACACCGTCAAGTACCTGTGGCGGCTCGTCGACGGCTCGCTCGTCGAGACGGTGCTGATGATCTACCCCGACCGCGTCACCGTGTGCGTCAGCAGCCAGGCAGGGTGCGCGATGGCGTGCGGCTTCTGCGCGACGGGGCAGGCCGGGTTCACGCGCCACCTCACCGTCGGCGAGATCGTCGAACAAGTCGTGCGAGCCGGACGTACCGCGCGGCAGATGGGACGGCGCCTCGCCAACGTCGTGTTCATGGGCATGGGTGAGCCGATGGCCAACGAGGCAGCGGTGTGGTCGGCGGTCGAGCGCTTCCACGGCGCGATGGGCATGTCGGCACGCCACCTCACCATCAGTACCGTGGGCATCATCCCCGGCATTCGCACGCTCGCCGCCCGTCCCCTGCCGGTGAACCTCGCAGTCTCGCTGCACGCCGCGAACGACCGGCTACGCGACACGCTGGTCCCGATCAATCGCCGCTACCCGATCGCCGACCTGGTCGACGCGTGCGCCGAGTACCTCGATGCCAAGGGCCGACGACTCACCTTCGAGTGGGCGCTCATCGACGGCGTCAACGATCGCGACAGCGACGCCAGGGAGCTCGCCCGGCTGTGCCGCCGGTTCCGCCTCCCGGCGCACGTCAACCTCATCCCGCTGAACCCGACGCCGGGCTACCCGACCGTCGGCTCGCCCCCCGCCCGTGTCGAGGCGTTCCGTGACCTGCTCGAGACGCTCGGCGCGAACGCAACCGTGCGCCGCAACCGCGGCACCGACATCGATGCTGCGTGCGGCCAGCTCGCAGCCGGCCGCCCTGTGACGATCCAGGCACCACGCTCGCGCTGAGCCCGAGGCGCGCTCAGTCGGCGTAGTTCGGGTTCGCGACGGCGAGTTTGTCGCGCACCGACTCCCACACGAGCGACCGGACCTCGTCGAGCCGGTCATCGAGGTCACCACTCCTGATCCGCGCAGCGAGCTCGGCGTCGTCGGCGACACCGAGTCGGCCGAGCCGGGCGGCATGCCGTTCGGCCATCTCGCTCCCGAGGGCGAGTTCGCGCTCGACCATCGCGAGGGCATTCATTGCGACACGGGCATGGAACTGCAGCCGACCGCTGGTCGCCGGCAGCAGGTCGCGCTCGAGCCACTCGCGCACCGACTCGACGAGCTCGGCAGCGGTCGGACGATCGTGCGGCGCGCTCACCAGCGCCCCTCGAGCGCGAGGAACAGATCGTGCTCGTTCTCGCAGACACGTCGACCGATCGCTGCCAGTTCGTGACTTCGCGCCGCCCCTGACAGGTGTACCTGCGCCTGCACGATGCACATGATCCCCCACTTCAGCGTGCCGAGTACCTGCCACCAGTGCACCGCGTCGGGGTCGACCGAACGTCCACCGGCAGCCCGGTACGCGGCAGCGAGGTCGTCGACCGAGCCGAGGCCGGCCACCTCGCCACGCCCACCGAACCGCCATGCTCGGACGCAGAGCCATCCGAGATCCTCCATCGGGTCACCGACGTGCGCCAGTTCCCAGTCGAGCACGGCGCGCAGGCCATCGGGCCCGACGATCACGTTGCCGAGCCGGAAGTCGCCGTGCACCAGCGTGGTGCCGGTCGCGGCAGGGCGGTGCTGGTCGAGCCAGCGGAAGGCGAGCTCGAACGCGGGATGAGGAACAGACAACGAGTCGAACAGTTGCCGGAACTGGACGAGTTGGTCGACGGCGGCCAGACCTGCGACGGCGTCGACATCCGTGGCGTGCAGCAGCGCCAGCGCACGGCCGAGCTCGCCGACGAGGCGCGTTCTCGCGTCTGCGAACCCGTCATCGCGCAGGATTCGTCGGGCGATCGTCTCGCCCTCGATCGCCTCCGTCACGATGAACGCGGTGCCGAGGTCTGTCGGGCGGTTGTCGGCATCGATGACCGCAGCGACCGGCACCCCGGCCGCGTGTGCGGCCCGCAGCACGGCTGCCTCGACCGCCATGTCACGCTCGTCACCGGCACGCTGCCGCTGCAGGACACACGGCCGACCGTCCGCGACGAACCGAAACGTCTCCCGGGATGCACCGCCGCTGAGACGCACGACGTCGGTCACCGCGGCGCAGCCGAGTCGGCGACGGAGCGCCTCTGCGAGGTCAACGGACGACATCAGCGCCGATTGTTCCAGTCGGGGGCGCCGCCGATCGACACGGGAACCACCACCGTGGTCAGCAGTTGGCGCGCACCGTGGGATACGGGTTCACCGCCGCCCCGCCGCCGGGGTGGATCTCGAAGTGCAGGTGTGGTGTCGAGTACTTCGCGTTCCCGGTATCGCCCATGTAGCCGATGACCGTGCCGGCCGACACGTTGCCCAACTGTGCGTACGAGTCGAGGTGCGCGTAGAAGTAGGCGTTGCCGTCGCTGCCGCGGAACCAGACCCCGTTGCCGCCCAGATCGCTGTAGTTGGGCTTGGCGAACCCACTGACCACGGCGAGGATCGGCGTGCCACGGGCGCCGATCATGTCGACACCCTCGTGCGTCCGACCGCCGCTGCGCGGGGCGCCCCAGGTGTCGCTGAAGCCCACGTACGCATCGCCGGTCGGGCAGACCCACCCCGACCCACCGAAGGACACGGGGCGGCTCGGCGACGCGCCGCTCGATCGATTCGAGCGCTGCGACTCGCTCGCCGCCCGGGCACGCCGCTCGGCCTCGAGAGCGGCGCGCACCCGCTCGTCAGCAAGCCGTTGCGCCTCCACCTTCTTCAGGTTCTCGACCTCGGCCAGCGCGGTGTCGCGCAACTCGACCGCCGCTGACGCCTGTTCCTCGACCGCGTTCTTGGTGTTCTCGAGGTCGCGCTGCTTGGCAGACAGGTCGCGGCTGAGCGACTCGTACTCGTCGAGGTCATTCTCCGAGTTGTCGTCGATCACATCGGCGAACGCCGAGAGTTGCATCTGCTGCTCGGCCGAGGCGAAGCCGTTGAGCAGCGGCGACGACTGGTTGGACCCTGCCCGCGTGAACCGCTTGACCGCGATGGCCTGCACTCGAGCGCCGAGCGCGTCCATCTCCTGCTCGAGCGCGGCGACCTCGGCCTCGAGCGAGTCGGTCTCGACGGCAAGCGAGTCGAGCGCCGACACGGCTGCGAAGTACGCGTCAGCGGCCGCGTTGGCCCGGTCCTGTGCGTCAGCGATCTCGCGCGCCGCCTGGGCAGCGGCGTCGTCGGCGGAGACGATCGACACCGACCCACCCGACAGCACCGACAGTGGGCCGAGCGGCATCGTCGCGCCGGCCACGAGGACGACCACCGTGGCGGCCGCACGGCGCGCCGAGCGGCGCGCGCCGCACATCGACCGCGCCGCCACAGCACGGATCGGGGCGGCACCACCGGGGCGCGCCGGGGCCATCGTCGACATCGATCGGCGCGCGCCGGACCGACTCGCCCGGCGGTGCCCGAGACCGCTCACTCGGCCTGTTGCACGCATCGTGCTGCTGAGACTACCCGATGTTTCGATCGCGTTACAGGCTTTCTCGCGCGTGTGTTCGCTGCAGGCGATGACGGTGAGGCGGTGCCGGCCGCGTGGCACACCGACCCGCGTCGTACCGACGCCGTAGTCTCGGCACCTGATGTCTCCCGTCCTGCACCTCGACGGCGTCTCGTTCGTCCGTGACGAGCGGGTCATCCTCGCCCCACTCACGTGGACGGTCCTGCCCGGCGAGCGCTGGCTCGTCCTCGGCGCGAACGGTTCCGGCAAGACCACGCTCGTGCGCATGGCCGCGCTCTACGAGCACCCCTCGAGCGGCACTGTCGACGTGCTGGGCGAACGGCTCGGCCGCACCGACGTCCGCGAGTTGCGACGCCGCATCGGTTACCTGTCGGCGTCACTCGCTGCGCAGATCCGACCCGAGTTGTCCTGTCTCGACGTCGTGATGACGGCAGCGCACGCCGCGCTCGAGCCGTGGTGGCACCGCTACACCGACGACGACGCACGCCGTGCGCTCGTCTGCCTCGATCGCATGGGGGTCGGCTGGGTCAGCGGGCGCGCGCTCGGCACCCTCTCCTCGGGCGAGCAGCAGCGTGTGTTGCTGGCGCTAACGTTGATGAACGACCCCGGCCTCGTGCTCCGCGACGAGCCGAGCGCGCGCCTCGACCTCGGCGGCCGCGAGCACCTCGTGCAGGCGCTCTCTGAACTCACGCTCGACGCCACCGCGGCGCCACTCGTCCTCGTCACGCACCACCTCGACGAGGTGCCGCCCGGCATGACCCACGTGCTCCTGCTGCGCGAGGGCGCGATCATCGCGAAGGGCCCCATCGAGACGTACCTCACGTCCGACTCGGTCAGCGAGTGCTTCGGCCTGTCACTCGGCCTCGAGCGGCGGCGCGATGGCCGCTGGTCGGCATGGCGCAACCCATGACGCCGTTTCACCGAGGGGCGAGCAACGAGACCAGTCGTCCGCGGCTCGCCTCGATCTGATCGGCGAGCGCTCGCTCGAGCACGCCGCCCGTCCACAGCGATCCGCCGTAGTGCAGGTGCATGTGCAGCACGCACTGCTCGTGAGGCGACGGCACCACCTCGGCCCGCAAGACCCACGGCGAGTGGCGTCGGCCGTCGGTCTCACGCCGCTCGAACACCACGAGGCCGTCATCGGGCCGGTGCACCGTGCGCACCATGCGGAGTCGCTTGCTGCGCGCCAGCGGTCCGACCCGCGCCCGCAGTTCGACCCGCCACGCCGGTCCCTCGGCATCGTCACCATCGCGGTCGGCGGCGTGCACGAGGTCGATCCACGCCGGGTAGCCGCCCAGATCGTCGACCACGGCAAAGAGCTGCGAATCGGCACACGGCGCCTCGACCGAGGCGTGGACATCCATGGGAACAGTCTGGCCGATCAGCGCAGCTGCGGCCCGACGATGCGGGTCACTCGGTCGCGTCGGGTCCCGCCGCACGGCGGTCGCGCCGTCCGAACGCCCGAGCCAGCAGTGGACTGCGCGCCGTGAGCAGACCACCGAGATCGTCGGTCTGGTCGAACACCGGTCGCCATGGG
The DNA here is from genome assembly GCA_049424465.1 of Ilumatobacteraceae bacterium. Lineage (GTDB taxonomy): Bacteria > Actinomycetota > Acidimicrobiia > Acidimicrobiales > Ilumatobacteraceae > UBA668. The sequence continues at coordinate 7,967 of JBMSSR010000054.1, read as the reverse complement.
TCGGCGGGGGTCTCGCCAGACGCGCTCACCTCGACCGCAGGTTCGCCCGCCTCACGGGCGTCGACACCATCCGTCTCAGCCGCTGCAGCGACAGGTTCGGCAGGCGTTCCGATCACCGGTTCGGTACCGGACTCGGTCGGCGATCGGGCGATGTCCGTCCCGGGTTCAGCCGAGGGATCGGTCGCGTTCGACTCGGGTGCGGCCGGCTCGTCGACCGGTGCCAGGTTCTGCTCGGCCGCGTCACCGTCGACGTGCGGCGGGGGCGTCGCACGCCCATCGACCGGCGATGATGCCGGACGCATGTCGGGCGGATCGACCGGCAGCGACAGCAGGGCCAACTGCTCGACACCGCTGTCGCCGGGGTCGGAGCGCTCGCGCCGCTTCTGCGGTCGCCGCGGCGCAGCGGGCGGCGGCTGCATCGCGACCGGCGCGGCGGTTCGGCGGTCCGCCGGACGGCGGTCGTCGAGCGTCCAGCCGAGCGGCACCACCATCGAGTCGGCATGCCGACGACACAACACCCCCGCTCGGTGACCGAGACCGACACCGTCCGGCTCCGTCGAGGACAGGGCATCGAGACGAACCCGCAGACGCTTGGCGTCGATGGCGTAGACACACGCAGCGGGGGCGGAACACCCCGGTCTCTCGCACAGCCGCGCCATGCGGTCAACCGTACCGCGGCGGCCGCTGCGGACTCACCGCTGCGGGGTGTGGTGGGCGGTACAGGGCTCGAACCTGTGACCTCTACGGTGTGAACGTAGCGCTCTAGCCGACTGAGCTAACCGCCCCCTGTGAAGGCTCCGGCAATCTAGCAGCGCGGGTCGGCGCTCACACCCGCACGCACACGATGCCGGTGCCGACGGCGGCGGCTGGGTGCGCCTCCGTGTGCTGCGGACACTGCAACGGGTCGGTGACGATCGACTCGGCCACACCGTCCTGCGCACCGTCGCACAGCACCTCGACCGCAGCGCCCGACGTGTCGATCGACACGCACTCGCCGGCCAGCAGCATGCCGTCGACCGGACGGGTCGGCACTGACGGCGAGAGCGCCGAGGCGAGGACCACGGCGATCGCGCCGAGCGCGGCCATCACCGCCATCGGCCGCCACGGCACGCGCGGCGGGTCCTGGTATCTGGCGAACGGGTTGAACCTCGGCTCTCGCGACATCGGCACAGTGGGAATGTGCCCCGACCTCCCGTCGCCGGAGGGGGTGGACGGCACCGCCGCTGCATCGAGCCAGCGGTCGTAGTCGCGGCGCCGGTCGCCGTCCCCGAGCACGCGCCACGCCTCGTTCAGCACCGCCATCCGCCCGACGGTCGAGTCGTCGCCGCCCGCATCGGGGTGCAGGCGCCTCGCGGCACGTCGGTATGCGGTCCGCACCTCGTCGTGTGTCGCACGCCGATCGATGCCGAGGACGTCGTAGTGCGTCGTCACGTCACCCGGCGGTACGAGCCACCGGCCCGCACCATCAGCCCCTCGTCGACGAGGTAACGGCGCAGCGCTGCCGTGTCCGCGTGCAGGCGACCGATGATGAGGTTGACCATTGGTTCTGTGTAGGCGCGGTCGGGCTCGAACTCGCGGACCAGCCACTCGAGTACGACGCGCCGGACGGTCAGTTTTGCCGGAATCTGCACGATCCGACCGTCGCGCACGAAACGCCCGAGCACACGACGGTCCTCGTCGCCGAACCCGTCGAACTGGTCGTCAGTAGCCGCGCTGTGCATCGATGTGGCCGACCAGTGACTCGCCGGCAGCGAAGCGGCGCACATTGGTGGTGATTCGCTCGGAGAGCAGCGGTACGCCCATCTCGGGAGTGTTCCCGACATGCGGGGTGATGATGCAGTTCGGCATCGACCACAGTGGGTGATCGTCGGGAAGCGGCTCGGGATCGGTCACGTCGAGCACCGCTCCACCGATGACACCGTGCTCGAGCGCCCAGACCAGGTCCTCGGTCACGATGTGCCGGCCCCGCGCCACGTTGACGATCCACGCGGTCGAACGCATCAGTTCGAACTCGTTGCGCGACAGCATGCCCTCCGTGTCGGGGGTGAGCGCGAGCGCCAGCACCACCAGATCAGCATCCGCCAGCGCGTCGATGTAGCGATCGGCCTCGAGCACCTCGTCGGCACCATCCATCGCGACGTCGCTGTTGCGCACGACGGTGATGCGGCAGTCGAACGGCTGCAGCAACCGCAACAGCGACTCGGTGATGCCGCCACCACCCAGGATGGTGACATTGGCCCCGATCAGGTTGCGGCCGACCGGGCCGCTCCACGTGCGCTGGCGCGCATAGTGCCCCACGCCGCGCATGCCCGTCAGCGCCATCGCCAGCGCGAGCTCGGCGACCGGCTCGGCGAACACGCCCTTCGCGCACGTCCACAGTCGACCGTCGTCGAACATGTCGGCGAACACCTCGATACCGGCGGAGGGCAGTTGCACCCAGCGGATGTTCGGGGCACCAGCGAGGAGCGCTGCCAGCGGCTCGGCGCTGCGGTACTCGCTCCACACCAGCCCCTCTGCCTCGTCGATCGGCACGACGTGGCCGCCACCGGCGACGACGGCGTCCGCCATCCAGTCGGGTGCGGGCGCCGGCGCCAGCGCGAGGCGCGGCGGCGTGCCCTGGTCGGAGTCCGCGCGGAGCGCGCCGGTACTTGGGGGAATGCTCGACATGGTGACGCGAGCCTAGACCGATCCGACGAGGCGCGCCGCGACCGTGTCGCCCGACTCGAGCGCCCCCTCCATGTACCCCGTGCAGGTCGCAACGTGTTCGCCCGCGAGGTGGACGGTCGCCCATGGACGGCGCAGCACATCCCAGTACGCCGTCACCTCGCCCGGTCGATACACCGCGTACGCGCCGCCGAAGCCCTCGACGGCGCTCCACGCCCTGCTGACTCCTGCGATCGGCTCACCCTCGAGCGAGTGCAACTCCTTCATGCCGTCGCGCGCCAGCGCGAGGCGCGCCGCCTCGTCGAGTCCGGCCCACTCACGTCCCCCGTCGCCGCCGCAGTAGCTCATGAGGATGCCCGACTCGCCGGGCTGGTCGATGGTGGGCTCGTAGACGCGCTGCACCCGACGCTCAGTCGTCGCGTAGCCCGCCTGCCAGGTGCGCGACGACCACTGCACGGCAGTCTTCGTGATCGCCCCGTAGCCGAGACCGGCGATCGCTGCTGCGACGTCGGCGGGCGGTGCCGGGTCGAGCCGCATTCGCCGCACGGCGGGCAGCGCGCACGCCAGCACCACGTGGTCGCACTCGAGCCGCCGGCGAGCGGTCACCACCGTGGCGGTCGAGTCACCCACCTCGATCGCCGAGACCGGTTCCCCCAGCGACACGACGTCGCCGAGCTCGGCTGCCAGACCGCGAGCCACGCGCAGGAAGCCACCTGCTGCGCGGTATGCACGGATCGACGCGCCGCCGTGAACCCGCTGGTACGCCCGCTGCTGGGCGACGAACAACAGCGACACCTCCGACGGCTCGGCGGCGAACTCGCCCTGCGAGTCCCGGCGACGCATGAGGGCAGCGACCTCATCGAGCCCGAGCCGGTCCGCGACATCGGCGAGGGACTGCCGGTCGAGCGCCGCGGCGTCCGGGTGATCGCACGGACGGCCCGGGTCGGCGATCGCGTCAGCCGCCTCCTCGAGGATGCGGTCGAACTCGTTCAGCTGGTCGAACGCATTCGGCCACTCGCGGCGCACGTCGTCGGGTCCGAGGAGCAGGCCACCCAGATGCACCCAACGCCGGATGGTCGTCCACTGCTCGCCGGCGCCGAGCCGTTCGATGTGGTACCGATCGAGCAACTCGCCAAGCCGATGGTGGTGCGAGTCGATCCACTCGGCGCCCATCTCTGCGTACTGCCCACCGACGAACGGCGCGTGCACCGTTCGCACCCGGCCGCCGACACACTCGGACGCCTCGACCACGGTGACGCTGACGCCTGCGTCGCGGAGCTGCGTCGCAGCGCGCAACCCGGACAGCCCGGCACCGACGACGACGACCCTCATGCGGCGGTGCCTCTGTGAGCGATCACGGTGAAGAACATTCTCAGCCAGCGGCAGATGGCGACGTCGACGTCAGCCACCGCCGGCCAGCGTGGCGGTGATCTGTGACGACGAGTCCCCCGACCGCCGCAGCACCGAGGCGACGAAGGCGAGCGCTCCCATCGTCACGGTGAACAGCACGATGGCGCCGACACCCCAGAACGGCTTGATGGTGCTCTTGGCAGCGCCCACCAGTGCCACGGGGAACGTCGACTCGTTGCCGCCGGCGAGCGACGAGATGATGGTGTTGTCGAGGCACAGGGTGAACGACAGCAGCGCGCCGGCGATGAGTGCCGACGAGATGAGCGGCAGCGTGATCTGACGGAACACCCGCGGCGGCGTGGCGCCAAGGTCGGCAGCAGCCTGCTCGAGCGACTCGTCGAGACCGGCCAACCGCGCACGCACGATGAGCGTGACGACGGCCGACGCGTAGAGCGACTGGCCCACCCACAGGCGGATCGTGCCGAAACTGAGTGGGCCGAGGTCGTTCTGGAACGGGCCGCCAAGCCGCGTGAACCACCCCGACAGGGCGATGGCATCCATGATCTCGGGGGTCACCAGGATCAGGAAGAGCACCACCATGAAGGCCTTCGACCACCCTCCCGGTCGACGGGCGAGTGCGGTGCCGGCAAAGCCGCCGAGCACGACTGCGATCACCGTGGCGCCGAACGCTGCGACGAACGACGTACGCAGCGCATCACCGATGCTCGCGAACTTGAAGATCGTGCTGTACCACTCGGTCATCACGCCGACCACGACGAACGCCAGGCCGAATCCGATCGGGCCGAGGAAGCGCAGCCAACGCGCGTCGCCCGCGACGACCCGCGGCAGCAGGCGGGCGGCAACCATGCCCACCACCACGATCGAGGCGAACACGACGAGCGCCGTCTTCGCGTCAGCCGAGTAGAACAACTCGCTCCACCACTTGGTGCTCGGCGAGCCCGTCCACACCGTGAACGACGACCCGCCGTTGAACGAGTGCAGGATCACGAGCAGGATCGGCACGAACATGAACACGAGCACCGCGACGGTCCATGCGGCCATCGACACCTTGACCCAGTCCCTGCCGTCACCGCTGCCGGCAGCGCGCTCGGCTCCCCTCGACATGAGGAGTGCGTAGCGCCGGGCCCGCACGCCGCGCCACAACGGCGACGCCGCACGCACCAGCCTCGGAACGACCCACACTGCCGCAGCACCCACCACGAGCACGAGCAGCACCGCGGCGATCATCAGCACGGCCATCGCCGAGCCGAGCGGCCAGTTCTGCGCGCCGCTGAACTGCGAGGCGATCAACGCCCCGATCATGTTGCCCTTCTTGCCACCGAGGATCGTCGCCGTGACGTAGTCGCCGCACATGGGGATGAAGGTGAGCAGCACACCGGCAGCGATGCCGGGCCCGGCGAGCGGGAGCGTGACGGACACGAACGTCGACCAACGGTTTGCACCGAGGTCCTTGCTGGCTTCGCGCACGCCCGGCTCGATGCGGTCGAGGGCGACGAAGAGCGGCAGGATCATGAAACCGAGGTAGTTGTACACCACCGCGATCTGCACTGCAGTCGGCGTGAGCAGCAACTGGATGCCCTTGTCGCCGACGAGACCGAGACCCTCCAGCCATCCGCTGAACGCGCCGTTGGGGGCCAGCGGAATCCGCCAGGCGAGCGTGCGGATGAGAAAACTCGTGAAGCTCGGCACGACGATGAGCCCGAGGATGATGGCCCGCCACTTCTCGGCGACCTTGAACGCGAGGAAGTACGCCACCGGTAGTCCGATCGCGACACAGAGTGTCGTCGCGATGAGCGAGATCCGGATCGTGGCCTTGAACACCGTGAAGAACGTCTTGTCGAAGACCTCGCGATAACTGTCGAAGGAGAGGTGGGAGAAATCGACCGGCAGACGCTTCGAGGAGTCCTTCGTCCCGAACGAGTAGACGACGATGAACACGATCGGCGCGACGAAGAACAGCACGTACCAGACGATCGAAGGGATGGCGAGGGCGAACTTCGGCCCTCGCCACCCCTTCCGGGCGTGCTGCGACGTCTGCGCGGCCGTCACGTCGATCAGGCTCCGGCCTTCACCTTGTTGTAGATGTCGATCAGGCGGTCCTGCGCCGCAGTGATCTCCTGGGTCTGCATCGTGGCGACCTGCTCGTCGGTGAAGAAGATCATGTCGGCGCGCGACAGGTCGGGCTGCAGCTCCTCGATGAGGGCCGAGATGTTCTTCATGCCGCTGTGATAACCGTGGTACGCGAGGTCCTGGATCGAGATCTCGGGGATGAGGAGCCAGTTGATCCACGAGTGCGCCGCCTCGACGTTCGGGGCGTCGGTGGTGATGCAGTAGTTGTCCATCCACAACTCGGTGGCCGGCGCGCCGAGGCCCCACTTCCAGTCGTCGGGGTTGCCACCGGCATCGGCGATGCGTGCGTACGCCTGACGGGCGTCGCCGTTCCACGCCATCGCAATGGCATACGCACCCTCGGCGAGTGCCGTGCTCGGGTAGCTGTCGAATGCCTTGATGTGCTGGGCGAACTGGTTCACGAGGAAGTCCTCGCACGCATCGAGGTCGGCAGCCTCGATGGTGTTCCAGTTCTTGCCGTTGGCCCAGAACCACATGCCGCACAGGTTGACGGCCGTGTCGAGGATTGCGCAGTTGCCGCTGCCCTCACCCATGCACGCGTCCATGAAGTCCTGCCACGTGTTGATCTCGGCGGTGATCTGCGTCGTGTCGTAGATCCAGCCGGTGCTGCCCCAGTTCTTGCAGACCGAGTAGTCGTTGCCCGGGTCCCACGCCTGGGCCAGGTAGAGCGGGTCGACGTTGACGATGTTGGGCAGCAGGTCCTTGTTGAACTTCTGCAGCAGCCCCTTCTCGATCATCTGAGGGATGTACGGGCCGGTCGGCACCACGATGTCGAAACCGGTGCCACCGCTCGACAGCTTGGTGATGAGGTCCTCGTTGCTGCCGTAGTAGTCGACCTTCATCACGACACCGAGCTCGCTCTCGGCGAGGGCGCCGACGATGGCCGGGTCGTTGTAGTCACCCCACGTGTACATGCTGAGCGTGCCACTGCTCTTGTTGATGGCGCGGCTCCAGTCGCCGGTCGCCTGCGCGCCACCGTCGGTCGTCTCGCTGCCGTCGGTCGTGCCACTCGACGACTCGCCGCCGCAGGCCGTCGCCACGACTGCGAGGCCTGCCGCTGCGGTGCCGGCCTTGAAGAGCGCGCGGCGGCTGAGCTTCGCCTGGAAATCGATGGGGGCGATCATCGACAGGATCTGGGGCTTGGTGGTCATCTGGGCTCCTTGCTGGGGTGTGTGCTGACGGGTTGGGGTGATCTCAGTCGTCGGTCTCGGTCGACGGACCGGCGAGCACGAGGTCGGCCTGACGGGCCGAGAACGAGTACACATCGGCGGGCGTGAAGGTGCACCACACCTGCTCGCCGACCGACAGGCGCGGCGCGTTGGCTCGCGGGGTCAGTACCAGGACGTCGCGGCTCGCGGTGCGCACGACGTACTGCAGCGCGTCGCCGAAGTGGGCGGCACTGGCCACCGTGCCGGGGATCGAGTTGCGGCCCGTACCGGGGTCGCTCGTCGCAAGCTGGAAGTTCTCGGGACGGACTGCCGCCAGGGCAGGCTCGCCGGGGTTGACCTTCTCGTCAGGGTTCGACACGACGAACACGGTGCCGTCGTCCGCCCTCACGCCGTCGGTGGTGGCGGTGCCGCGCCAGAAGTTGTTGCGACCGATGAAGCCGGCGACGAAGGCCGACGCCGGCCGCTCGTACACCGTCTCGGGGTCGGCGAGCTGCTCGATGTGGCCGTCGAGCATGATCGCGATTCGGTCGCTCATGCTCATCGCCTCCTCCTGGTCGTGCGTGACGAACACGAAGGTGATACCCAGCTCGCTCTGCAGCAGCTTGAGCTCGATCTGCATCTCCTCGCGCAGCT
>JBMSSR010000053.1:0-13476 GCA_049424465.1 Ilumatobacteraceae bacterium | reverse complement strand
CCACGCCGACGTGGGCCGCAGCGCGAGCAACGGCGCGCTGATGCGTGTCACGCCGCTGGCCCTCGCCTACCTCGGCCTGTCCGGCGACGCGGCCACCGAGACGGTCATGGCCGCCGCGGTCGCGCAGGCATCGATCACACACCACGACCCGGCCGCCGGGTGGGGTGCCGCCATCGCCGCCGAGCTCGTGCGCCGCGCCGTGCACGGCGCCAACCCGATCGACCACCTCGACGACGTCGTGGGCCGCGTGCCGACCCCGCACCGCGAGCGCTTCGCCACGATGCTCGCCGCCGACTGGCAGCCCAACCAGCCGGGCGACCCCAGCAACGGCAGTGTGTGGACGTGCCTCGCCCAGGCGGTCTGGGCACTGCGCCACCACGGCTCGTTCCACGACGTGGTCACCGCCGCGATCGACCTCGGCGGCGACACCGACACCGTGGCGTGCGTGGCGGGCGCACTCGCCGGCGCCACGTTCGGCGTCCAGAACATCCCGAGCCGCTGGCTGACGTACGTGCACGGCACCGTCGACACGCCCGAGGGCACCGAGCAGTACGACCTCACCCGCCTGCAGAACCTCGCCCGCATCCTCAGCGGCCGCACACCGAAGCGGAACACCGAGCGCGAGCACCCCGCCCCGCCGCTCAACCTGGTGCACCACGGCATCGAGCTCGACGTGCACGCCAGCGACCTGCAGGGGGCGATCGACGCGACCACCGCCGACCCGTCGTTCGCCGTGTACTCGCTGTGCGCCGTCGATGACTGGCTGGCACACGTCCCGATGCGGCGCTCGCACTACATCATCGACGAGCCGTACGACTGCAACGACGACCTGTTCAGCGTCGTGCACGACGCAGTCGAGACCGTCGAGGCCTGGCGAACCTACGGCCAGCGCGTCATCGTGCACTGCCACGGTGGTCGCAGCCGCACGACGCTGGTGCTGCGCGCGTGGGCGATGAAGTACCTCGGCCTCGACGCCGAGTCGGCGCACGAGTGGATGGACCAGTGGCACCGCTTCAGCACCCACAACAGCACGTTCACCGAGTTCCTGTACGGGCCGTGGGCCGACCACTGCGCCACCGTGCACCGCGGCGCCTGAGCCGTTCCCGGCCAGCACCGACACCATCCCCGACACCGACCAGCCGCCGGTCGGTCGAGCATCGAGAATTCTCCGTGCCGGGCGTCACGCGACGCCCCGCGCGGTGCGTCAAGTACTCATGAGCACACGCACCTCACCGTCATCGGGCGACGACGACCAGCTGCCGTCCGCCACCTCCGCCGAGTTCCTCGTCGCCGCAGCCGAGCGGGTCCGCAAGGGATACCCGGGCCTGTTCAACCACCAGTGCAGCGGTGTGGCATTCCTGCTGTCGCGACCGCGGGCGATCCTCGCCGACGACATGGGCCTCGGCAAGACGCGCACCTCGATCGTCGCCGCACGCGAGCACAGCCCCGACGGACCGTTCCTCGTCATCTGCCCCGCCTCGCTCAAGCTCAACTGGGAGCGCGAGATCCACATGGTCGAGCCTGACGCCGACGTGCAGGTGCTCGACAAGCAGCCACCGCGCGACGACGCACGCTGGACGGTCGTCAACTACGACCGCCTCGGCCGGCACATCGACGAACTCGAGGCACTGCACTTCGAGGTCGTCATCGTCGACGAGGCGCACTACATCAAGAACAAGTCGGCACGCAGCCGCCGCGTGATGAGCCTGGTCGAGCGCCCCGGTGGGCCGAGCGGCGTGTACCTGCTGACCGGCACGCCGATGGCCAACCGGCCCCGCGACCTGTTCCAGTTGCTCAAGGCAGTCCGCCACCCGGCGAGCCGCAGCTTCTACCACTACGCCCGCCGCTACTGCGACGGCCGCAACAACGGCTACGGCCTCGACAGCACCGGGGCCTCGAACCTCGACGAGCTGTCCAAGGTGGTCGCCGGCGTGATGCTGCGCCGCGGCAAGGCCGAGGCGCTCGACCTGCCGGAGAAGGTTCGCTCGTGGATCCCCGTCGAGGTACCCGTCAAGCGCATCAAGTCGATCGAGGCACGCGCCCTCGACTTCCTCGCCGCCAACCCCGCCCGCGAGGGCGCCAGTTGGATCACGTTCCTCGGCATGCTCAACAAGGCCCGCCACGAACTCGCGATGCTGAAGGCGACGCCGACGGCGGACTTCGTCGGTGACCTCGTCGAGGCCGAGCAGAAGGTCGTCGTGTTCACCTCGTACACGGGCGTCGTCGACGCACTGATGGAGCGGTTCGGCGACAAGGCCGTGTCGCTCACCGGCTCGACCCCCACCACGCAGCGCCAGGCCGTCGTCGACCGGTTCCAGAACGACCCGTCGATCCGCGTGTTCGTCGGCAACCTCACCGCCGCCGGCGTCGGCATCACCCTGACCGCAGCGACCCACGTCGTGTTCAACGACCTCGACTGGGTGCCGGCCAACCACTGGCAGGCCGAGGACCGCATCCACCGCATCGGCCAGACATCGACCGCGTTCGTCACCTACACGTACGCGCCCGACACGCTCGACGGATTCGTCTCGGCGATGCTCGAGACCAAGGCGCGCATGGTGCAGCAGGTCGAGGCGACGAGCGTTGCGCAGTCGACGATGCTCGACGAGGTGGTGTCGCTCGTGCTCTCGGGCGAGGCACCGTCGGCGCCGGGTGGCACCGCCGAGCCGGCGACGCCGACGATGGGGCTCGCCCGCTCGATGCTCGAGTTGCTCGAGGAGTTCGCCCCCGCGATCGAGACCGGGGTGCGCGAGCACCACTTCGCATCCAGCCGTGACCCGCGCACCGTCTACGACGTGACGGTGGTCAACGGCACCGCCACGTGCACCTGCCCCGGCTTCCAGCACGGCTCGACCTGCTGGCACATCAAGGCCGTGCTGAACGGCGACCGCTCGAAGGAGCTCGTCACCGGCGCTTGACAGGCGGCGTTCGGTGCTCGACCGGTGTCACCGCAGGCGTGGTGGCACCGGTCGGCGCGGCACCGATCGCTGTGACCACTGTCTCCTCTCTTAACGGGGGGGTGCCGTGTCATAGTGGAATGTGGTGAGTGCGGCGGATCTCGCCGGTTCGTCCCACCCGACAGCGTCGTCCGGCGCCTGCGCCCGATCGCTCCCGTCGACCGGCTGACCCTGCACCTCCGGCCCACCGGCCGATGCCAGTCCGCCGCCCGGGGCCCTGCCGTCTGACCGGGCGACCCCACCGCCATCCCGGCCCGTCACACCCCTGTGTCACCCTGACGGCGACGGCCCCGTTCCGGTCGACCGGCCCGGCGGCGGCCGTCACGCGGCGGCGCCGTCCGTCCGTCTGATGTTCAGCGACCATCGCCCACACGGCCCGAGGGAGGACCACCGATGCGTACCACCACCATCCAACCCCGCCCCGCCGTGACCCAGCCGGCGCAGCCCCTCGCGGCCACGCCGTCGTCGGCGACACCCGCACCGGCGGTCGCCCGCCAGTGCCGCCCGGCACCCGCCCGCCGCACCATCGCCGGCTGCGCCACGCTGCCCACTTCGGCGGTCGACGGCCGCCGCCTGGTGCTCGTCGACATCGAGAACGTCGTCGGCGGCTCGAGGGCGACCGCCGAGCAGGTGCGTGTGGGCCGCGCCCTGGTGCGCGAGCAGGTCGAGATGCGCGACCACGACGTGTGGGTCATCGCCTGCGGGCGCGACCTGCTCGCCACTGCGATGCCAGTGCTGCCCCGCACGGTGCGCCTGGGCCGCGGCGTCGACGGTGCCGACGACCAGCTGCTCGCCTTCCTCGAGCCCGACCAGGTGGTGGGTCACTACGCGTCGGTCGTCGTCGTGTCGGGCGACGGACGGGCATTCGCCGCCCACGTCGCCGCACTGCGCGCCCTCGACGTGCCCACCGATGTCGTCGCCCGCCCGGGCACGATCGGCCACTCGCTGTACCGCACCGCCCGCTCGTTCACGCCGCTGGCGGTGCCGGCCTTCGCGCTGGCCGCATAGCGCCTGCCGGCGCAGCGTCACGCGCGACCACCGGTCGTACGTGTCCTGCACACCACCGATCTCGACCGACCGCCTGCGGCGGTCCGTCAGCCACCGTCGACCGTGGGACGTCGACGTCACACCGTCTGCCCCTCCATCCGTCGTCCTCTGTGCGACGACCTCACCATCGGCCCAGCGCCGAGAAAGGACCAGCAATGGCCACCAACGACCACCACGACGAACACCCGACGCCGCCCGCCGGCGCCACGACCCCGGCGAAGAAGACGGCCGCCAAGAAGACCGCTGCGAAGAAGGCTGCGTCGCCCACCACGGCAACGAAGGCCACGACGCGCCGCACCACGACGACCGGTGGGGACGCGACGGCCACGGCCGAGTCACCGGTCCGCGTGCCCGACCCGATCGCGCAGATCGACGAGATCCTCGCCGCCGAGCTGCAGCGCGCCGCTGTCACCGAGCCGCAGATGCGCCTGCTGCTGCGCGCGCTACGCGACTGCGGGCTCGGCGTCACGTCCGACGACGTGCGCATCGACGAGGCCACCCGCAAGGTCACCATCACCCTGTCGTGGGCGGCGACCAAGCAGCTCACCAACGACCTGCAGGACATCGCCGAGGAGCGCCCGATCGTCGTCGTGGCGCCGCCCGACGGCCCCACGCTGTTCGACCCCCTGCCCCCGGCGGGTCCCGTCGCTCCCCAGCAGGCCGGGTCGGGCCTGCACATCGAGGTGCCGGCGTGAGCGACCAGCAGCGACTCTTCACCCTCACCACTGCCGAGATCACGCAGCTCGCGAGCCTCGACGCCATCTCGCACTGCCGCGAGGTGTTCGGCGAGTGCCTGTGGCTGCTCATCGAGCACGACCTCCGCACCTGGGTGCTCGACAGCATCTTCGGGCGCACCGTCGTGCGCATCGAGGCGTCGCACCCCGACGAGGTGTGCGGCCGGTGGCTCCCCGTCAGCGCACGGGTGCTGCACTTCGCCACGACGTGCGACGAGGACGTCACCCTGTCCCTGGCGGGCGACGCGATCGTCGCCACCAGCGGCGACCGGTCGGCGGTCATCGACCTGCTGCGCCCCCACGACACCCCGCCCGAGCCGCGCGGCCACACCGAGGTCGCCCGCGCCGAGGTCAACCGTCTCGAGTTCAGCGCCTCCATGTTCGCGGCGCGGTGGATGCCCCGCGGTGCCGACGATCTCGAGGTGCCGCTGCCGCCGATGTGGCTGCAGCTGGCCGACGATGCCGTGGCGCTGCACATCGACTGGACCGACCAGGTGGGCGGGCGGTCGACGTACCGCATCGCCACGCCAATCACCGGGTCGCCCGTCACCGTGTCGATCGGCCACACGTTCGTCGCGCAGTGGGCGTCGACGGTGCGCAACTGGCGCGACGACGAGTCGACGATGACCATCGCGGTCCGCGACGTCGAGTACTACGGCACCACCCGGCGCGCGTTGTGGATGTCGGCCGCGGACAGCGAGATGCTGCTGTGGATCCTCAACCCGCTGCTCGTGCGGTGGGAGGACCGCATCGACACGCTGCTCGGCGACGCGTTCTCCGACGTCGACCAGGACGAGACCACGTGGCGCGTCGTGTGCGACGGCGTCGGCGTGCGCATCACCCTGCACGGCGGGCACCCCGATGTCGTGCGCGTCACCGCCACCGTGCTCAACCACGTCGACCCCACCCTCGAACTGCTCACCGAACTGAACGCGCTCAATGCCGCCGCAACGGGCACGCGCCTGTGGATCGAGGAGCACGCGGTGAGGGCCGCCGCCGACCTGCGGTGCCCCGAGCTCGACGGGCTCGTCACGGCGATCCGCGACGTCGCGGCATCGGCTGCGCGGTACAAGCCGTTGCTGGCGGCGCTCGGCTGAGCGCCGGGTCGCCGTTCCACCCAGTCGGTCGTGGGCCGGCCCGTCGTCAGCCCGCCCCGTCGGCCTTCGGCGCGCCCTCGGAGCGCTCGGCGAGTGCCACCGCGTCTGCGAGCACGCGGCGCAACTCGCCCAGGCGGCGAGCCCGGTCGCGGTGGTCCGTCTCGGTGTCGTCGCGCAGCGTCGCCGCGAGTGTCGCTGCGTGCCCGACCATCGACGCCAACAGCGCGGCGAGGCGGTCGCCGCTCGGCACCCCCGACCGCATCACCCCCGACCGCATCTCCTCGGACACGATCGCCTCGGCGTCGAGCGACTCGGGCAGCATCGACGCGAGCGCATCGACGTGGGTCGGCGGGCGCCGCGGGCCCCGCTGCATGCGCACCGGCTCGTTCTCGGACGCATCGAAGCTGCGGAGGACCGCCGGGTCGAGCGAAGCGAGCCGGGCCGAGTTGCGCGACAGGGTGGTCCAGGCGCGCAGCGAGTCGCTGTCGTCCCGACTCGGCGACGACATCGATCTCGACATCGATGCCCGCGACGGATCGACGAACTCGACGAGGTCGTCGAGTGTCGACCACAGCTGGTCGAGCCCCACCTCGCGGCGCACCACGTGGTCGACCTGGACGCGTCCGAGGTCGCCGCGCGGTGTCGTGGCAATGGCCGACGCGAGCGCATCGACCACCTCGGTGGCCGCGCCGGGGGCCCGTCCGTCGATCGCGAACACCGGCACGGTGTGCGTGGGGCCGGTCGCGGCCGACCCGGCCTGTGCCGTGTCGGCCGGCGAGGTCATCGCCAGCACTGCCAGCGGACCGACGATGTCGCCGCGCAGGCCGCGCGGCAGCAGCACCACGGCATCGAGCGAGTGCGTCTCGGCCTTCGACTCGATCAGCGCCTGCAACCGCTGGTCGGGTCGGCGACGGGCGGCGCGCACCGATGCCAACTCGTGCAGCGGCAGCACCACCGCCAGTCGACCCCGGTCGAGCAGTCGCTCCGACGCGTGGTCGATCCACCGTCCCAGCGAGTACGCGTCCGATGACGAACCACGGGCCGCGACCGGTGGGTCGAGCAGCACCACCGAGTACCTGGCGCTCCGCGCACGGTCGTCGCGGACCGAGTCACCGGGCTCGGCGATGTCGGCATGGCACCGTCGTACCGCCAGTCGGGTGAGCGCGATGAACGACGCCTCGGCGCTGATGTCCTGGCCGGCCACGACGACGTCGTCGTGCGCCGCCTCGGCCGCCGCCACCAGGATGTCGCCCTCGCCGGCCGCGGGGTCGTACACCCTGCTGCGCGGTCGCACCCGGCCCATCGCCACCAGCAGTCGGGCCAACGCTGGTTGGGTGCGTTGCGGTCGGTGCCGCTGTGCCGAGCCCTCGAGTTCGAGCACCGGGGCCAGTTGCTGCTCGAACGTCTGCCCCTCGACCCGGTCGAGTGCCCGGGCAACCTCGACCAGTTGCCCGGCGCCGATGCTCGCGACCTTGAACCGGCTGGCGAGCCGGTCGCGCAGGCTCATGCCGTTCGCCGCCGACCTCGACTCGGGTGCCCGCTGCTCGACGGCCGCCTCGGCACCGTCAGCCACACGCTGCTCGGCGGCTCGTCGGTCGGCGGCGCGCTGCTCGGCCACCTTCTCCGCCGCCCGCGCGGCGAGCCGCAGGGCCACGGCCGGGTCGTCACCGGTCAGCACCGCCCGCCACTCGGGGCTGCCGGCCAACAGGTGCCGGACGGCGACCAGCGCGACCAGCGTCGTCCGCGGCTCGGTGACCTCGGCCTGCTGCAGGAACGCCTCGACCACGCGGGGCCACAGCCACACCGGATCGGGCTCCTTCATCGTCCGTCCACGGGGCCCGTCGAGGCGCAGCCACTCGAGGATCTCCTCCAGCTCGAACAACGGCTGCGAGCCGCCGACCCGTGGTTCGGGGAACGAGGGCGACCTCGCCCGCCAGTTGGTGACGACGGCCGAGGTGCCCACGCCGGCCAGGTCCCTGATGTCGGCGACGCGCAGAAGGACCTCAAGTTGCGATTGTGCTTGTCGTGCCATTGTGTGTATGCTACTGTCGCAATTCCTGAGGGGGACACACGGAAACCCTGTGACACCCCTTTCGTACCATCAGCGGTAACGTAGCCGCCTTTTCACCACCAGGAGGACATCCCGAACACCCAGCACCCCACCCCGAACCGTCCCGGCCGGCATGCCGACCAGCCCGCTCACCAGCCCGCTGTGCAGCCCCCCGTCCGGATGACCGAACCACCCGCCCACCCGTCCACCCCGCATCGCACCGACCCCGAAGGAGCCACCACCATGACCACACGTTCGAACAAGCCCCGCCCCCACGGCGAGTTCTTCGAGCCGGCTCCCACCGTCGGTGGCCCGTTGCTCCAGGCCCGTGAGGCCCGCCGCCAGCTGGCCCACCGCGAGGCGTGGCTGCACGAGCTGTACCGCCGCCTGTGCCGGGCCCTCGTCGCCCAGCACGGCCCGATGGCAGCCGAGGAGATCGCTGCCGCCGAGGTCGCGCGGGCCGTGGCCGACTTCGACTCGATCGCCAGCCGCTTCACCGTGGCCAGCTACGCCCGTCAGCGCGCCAACCTCAGCCGGGCGTACATCGACTACCTGCGCCGCGACAACGCCCAGCGCGGTGCCGGCGCCCGCGGGAGGCGCAAGGTCCTCCACGCCGCAGCCGCCGCCCGGGTCGAGCGTCGCGACGATGACGAGAAGGTGCGGCCGATCGAGGAGATCATCGCCGACCCGATCGACCAGTTCGAGGCCGCCCTCGTCAGCGAGCGCATCGCACGGGCGCTCGAGGTGCTCTCCGCCGAGCAGCGGCGCATCATCGAACTGGTCGACCTCGAGGGCCTCGAGGTCACCGAAGCTGCGCAGCGGCTCGGCATCCGCCGCGAGACCGCCTCGCGCCGGCTCAGCAAGGCACGTGCCGCACTGCGGCTGCTGCTCGAGGACCTGCGCCGCGACGACGACTGAGCCACAGGGCGTCACGGGCACGGCTCGTGCTCATCGCCGTCGACGCGGGCGCTCACACCGAAACGGCAGCAGCCGGGCACGGCACGCGACCACTCGGTACCCTCGCCACATGGCAGGAACCGAGTGGCGCGTGTCGTGCGCGGCGTCGCGGCGGGCCCGACTGGGTCTCGCCGCAGTGGTCGTCGCAACGACGCTGACCGGGTGCATCTCGATCGAGTCGAACGTGGCGATCGACACCGTCGCCACCACCGACGCAATCGCCGGTGCCATCGACAGCGGTGACGCCACCACCACGATCGCCGACGCCTCGACGACCGTGTCGGTGCCCACGAGCTCGTCGGGTTCGTCGACCTCGACCATCGAGTCCGACGTCGCCACCACCCCGGCCGACACCGACCCGCGCCCGCTGGCGCTCGACGTCCTCGCCGCGATCACGATCGAGAACGAACACCCGGACGGCTACGCACGCGACCTGTTCGAGCACTGGATCACGCGCAACGGGTGCACCACACGCGAGTCGGTTCTCATCCGCGAGTCGCTGACGTACCCGCAGGTCGACGCGGTCGGCTGCACCGTGGTCGCCGGCGACTGGCTGAGCGTCTACGACGGCGCCGCCTGGACCGACCCGAGCGATCTCGACATCGACCATGTCGTCGCCCTCAAGGAGGCGTGGGACTCGGGCGCGTGGGCATGGAGCGCCGAACGGCGCCGCGCCTTCGCCAACGACCTCACCGACATCCGCTCACTGCGCGCCGTGACCGACAACGTCAACCAGTCGAAGTCCGACGCCGACCCCAGCAACTGGATGCCGCCGCTGCGCACGTTCTGGTGCACGTACCTGGGCGACTGGGTGGCCATCAAGGCGCGGTGGCAGCTGTCGATGGACCAGAGCGAGTGGGGTCGCATCAAGAACCTGCTGGGCGACGAGTGCCCGGGCTGGCGCATCGACCCGTTCGAGCCGGCACCGAGCAGCTGACCGGCCGGCCGCCTACCGCGGCCCGTGCGGCGGCAGCGTGGCTTGCACCTGCGCCGCCTCGGCGAACTCCTCGCACGCCATCAGTGCCCTGACGAGCAGCCGCCGCACCGCATGGGTGTCGAGTGACGCGTCACCGAGCACACCCGTGGCGGCGCGCTCGAGCGCACGCAGCTGCGGCAGCGCATGCGCCGCCTGGCCGAGTCCGAGCAGGCACTCGAGCAGCATGCGGTGGCTGACGATCGTCGCCGGTGCGAACTCACCGAGCACACGGACTCGCGCGGCGAGCACCTCGCGCAGTTCGTCGGCCGCAGATTCGAACGCACCGAGTCGCATCAGGTGCTCGGCCCGCACGGCGCGGGCCACGAGCGCGTCGGGGTGCTCGGCACCGTGCAGTTCGGTGACGCGCTCGACATTGGCGTCGAGCTCGACCAGACCGCCCTCGGTGCCGTCGACTGCAGCAGCAATGACCGCGATGTTGTGACGGGTCGAGAGCAGTGCCGGGTCGTCGGGCGGCAGCAGCCGCTCGCGGTCGGCCAACAGCTCGCGCAGCAGGCGCAGCGCGGTGACGTGGTCGCCCGCCAGGTCGTGCAACTGTGCGATGTGGCCGCGCGAGTCGAGGGTCGACGGGTGATCGGGACCGAGGATGCGCAGCCGGTCGGCCAGCAGGTCGTCGGCGATCTCGAGCGCTTCGTGCGGACGCCCGCTGCGGCCGATCACACGCGCCAGGTTGCCGCGGGTGACCAACGTCGACGGGTGATCGGGACCGAGCCCGAGCGTGCGGTCGGCGAGCAGGTCGCGCAGCACCACCTCGGCACGGTCGTACAGCCGGGCCTCGGTGTACGCCCGGCCGAGGAAGCCGCGCCACACCATCGTGCGCTCGCCCTGTCGGCCCTGCGACCTCGTGTACACGTCGATGAGCCGCTGGCAGTGCTCGACTGCGCGGCCGGCGTCGCCGTTGTCGAGGTAGAACTGCGCCGCAACGCTGCGCAGGTCGGCCTCGACCTCGGTGTCGCCGTCACGCATCGCGACGCGAATGGCGCGTTCGAGGCCGTCGATCGACTCGACGTCGTCATCGGCGCCGTTCGCGTCGGGATCGAGGTGATCGCCGTTACTCATGGACTGCCTGGCGGGCAGTTGCCCGCCGTCGTACCCATCGTGTGTCCGCCCACACCGTCATGCTGCCAGCGCGAACGCCGATGCGTGCAGCAGGACGTCGTCGACGACCACGGCTTGGCCGACGACGCTCGACGACTGGACATGGTGCTCGAGCCCGAGACCG
The DNA here is from genome assembly GCA_049424465.1 of Ilumatobacteraceae bacterium. Taxonomy (GTDB): domain Bacteria; phylum Actinomycetota; class Acidimicrobiia; order Acidimicrobiales; family Ilumatobacteraceae; genus UBA668. The sequence goes on along the minus strand of JBMSSR010000053.1, from coordinate 2,418 downwards.
ACGCCGGGCGACACCGTGGCGCGGCGGGCACCCACCCGGCGCACGAACTGCAGTGCCCGCGTCGCCGACGGCGACCCGACCCGTCGCTCTGGTGCGTCGAGCATGATGCTGCCCACCAGGGCAGGCCAGTGCGCCGCGAGCAGGTCGGCCGACGCGAAGCACTCGATGCTCACCACCCGCGACCCGTGCGCCACGACGACACCGCACTGCTCGGGCAGTGGGCCACGCCGGACGAGCTCGTCGACCGCGTGCCGGATCTGCTCGAACCGGACGCCGTCGTCGGGCCGGTCGTCGCGCACCCGGGCATCGGGTACCGGTCGCTGCAGTCGGACGTCACCGGCCGTCGCCGATCCCGTGGCGTGGTCGACGCCCAGGCGCGACAGCTCGTGGTGGATCGTCGACCACACCATGCCCTGGGCGGCGTGGCGGTCACCCGACAGACGGTGACTGCGCGCCACCCCCGCCTCGGTCGCACGGCGCACTCGCCGTGTGGCGAACGAACGACCCTGGCCGAAGTCGCCGTGCGCGTGCCACCGGCCTTGCTCGACGCAGCTCACCGGGATGTCGATGCTGCCGCGGGCAGGGACGACGACGCTGACGTTGAGCACACGGTTCTGCCGGCCGCCCTCGACGATCTGGCCCTCGACCAACAGCACCGGGACGTCGGCGCGGTTGGTCGCCACCAGGGTCGGCACCGTCGCGTCCGGTCGCTCGCTGATCTCGACCGGTGCCCCCGGGCCGGTGGTGACGGTCGTGACGGTCGGCCCGAGGTGGGGGCGGCCGGGCAGATAGATCGGGAACAGGGAGACACCGACCCGCGTGATCGGTGCACCGATCGCGGCGGTGTCGAGGTGCGGCAGGAACGCTGTCATGATGGTCATGTCTCCCAGACGGCCGCAGGGTGCTCGCGCGTGACGTCGACGCACCGTGTGACGTCACACTGAAACGATCGGCGCCGACCGCCACGAGACCGCAGCACCCCGGGGCACCCCGCACCACGACACGCGTCACCCCGACGAACGAGATCGAACTCCACCGATGACCACACCGCAGCGAGCCCCCCACGATCCTGACCGGTTCGACGCGGCGTACTACCGGCGGTTCTACGGGCGTGGTGGCGTGCACGACGCCGAACGCATCGCACACCTCGCCACGGGAGTGCACGAGATGGCGGCGTGGTGGGGCATCCCGATTCGTTCGGTGCTCGACGTCGGCGCCGGCACCGGCATGTGGCGCGACTGGTACCACGTCACACACCCGACCGTGCGCGTCGCCTCGATCGACGTCAGCGACTACGCGTGCGCGACCTGGGGCCACCAACGTCGCGACATCGCCCAGTGGCGACCCGGACGACCGTTCGACCTGGTGGTGTGCCACGGTGTGCTCCACTACATCGACAACGCCCACGTCGAGCAGGCGATCGTCAACCTCGCCGCCGCGACGCGGCATGTCCTGTACCTCGAGCTGCCCACCACGGCCGACCTGCGCGACATCGTCGATCCCGATCGCACCGACCTCCAGGCGCACCGGCGCACAGGAACGTGGTACCGCCGGCGGCTCGAGGTGTACTTCCGCCAGATCGGTGCCGGCCTGTGGGTCCCCCGCGGCGGCGTGCCGATGTTCGAGCTCGAGGCCGCCGGCCGCTGATCGCCCGCACCGGCACGGTGTGCAGCGCCCCGGCCGCCAGCGCCGGTTGTCGCCTGCGCGATGATGCGGTGGACCACGAGGGGGACACCATGCTCGATCCGGCAGCGAAGAACGTGCTCGACCTACTTGCCGCAGCAGGTGGCCCGGCGCTGCAGGACCAGACCCCTGCCGAGGCCCGTACCGCGTTCGCGGGCATGGCGATGCTCAGTGGTGAGGGCGCCGACGTCGCGTCCGTCGCCGACCGCACCATTGCCGGTGTGCCGTGCATCGTCGTCACACCGCACGGCACAGGCCCGTTCCCCGTCCTCGTCTGGATCCACGGCGGCGGCTGGGTGATCGGGTCGGCCGAGGAATCGGTGGCGACGTGCCGCACGCTCGCCGCTGGTGCCGGCTGCATCGTGGTGTCCGTCGGCTACCGACTCGCACCCGAACACCCCGCGCCCGCTGCCGTCGACGACTGCCTCGCTGTCACCGGTTGGCTGCTCGAGCACGCGTCCGAACTGGGCGGTGACGGATCGCGTGTCGCCGTCGGCGGCGACTCGGCCGGCGGCAACCTGTCGGCACTCACTGCACTCGAGTTCGGTCCGCGCCTGCGGTTGCAGCTGTTGGTCTACCCCGCCGTCGACCTCACGCTGTCACACCCGTCGATCACCGAGAACGCCGAGGGGTACCTGCTCACCAAGGCCGGCATGCAGTGGTTCGTGGGGCACTACCTGTCGGGCTCGGGCATGCAGGCCACCGACCCACGGCTGTCACCGCTGTTCGCCGCCG
>JBMSSR010000052.1:0-13530 GCA_049424465.1 Ilumatobacteraceae bacterium | reverse complement strand
TCGGTGCGCGACGTCGAACACGTGACGAGACAGGTCGATCGGCATGTCGATCCAGTGATCGATCTCCTCGATCGGCACCACCAGCGTGTGACCGTGTGCCATCGGGTTGATCGAGAGGAACGCGACGCACCGCTCGTCGCGGTGCACGAACGCCCCGGGGATCTCGCCGTTGATGATGCGCGTGAACACGGTGGCCATACGGCGAACGGTAGACGATTGCGTCGCGGCACAGGTCGGAGGGCCTGCTGTCGGCGGTCGCCGGAGCCGCCACCAGTACGCTCGGACCATGGCATCGAACACCTCGACGACACCGTCCGGTGACGACGCACTGCTGTCGACCCACCGCTTCCTCACGGCGCCCAACCTGTTCACCCTGCTGCGACTGTGCAGCATTCCTGTCTTCCTCTGGCTGCTGTTCGGTCGCGACGACCGCGCCGGTGCTGCGGTGCTGCTCGGCGTCCTCGGTGCCACCGACTGGGTGGACGGCTGGCTCGCGCGCAGGTTCCATCAGGTCAGCGAGTTCGGCAAGATGTTCGATCCGACGGCTGACCGACTGCTCTTCATCGTCGGTATCGCCGCGATCATCGTCGACGGGTCCGCCCCCGCATGGTTCTGCTGGGCGGTGATCGCTCGAGAGGTGCTGGTCGGCGGCACCGTTGCGTTCGCCACGCTCGCGCTCGGCATGGCCCGATTCGATGTCACCTGGTGGGGCAAGACGGCGACCTTCCTGCTGATGATCGCCTTCCCGGGTTTCATGCTCGGTGCGACCGACGTGCCGCTCCACCGGGTCTTCGGGCTCGGCGCATGGCTGCTCGGGCTCCCCGGCCTCGCACTCAGCCTGTGGACCGCCGTGGCGTACGTGCCCGTCATCCGCCGGAGCATCGCCGCCGGCCGCGCGGCGAACGGTGGCGGACAGCCCGGGTGACCGGGAATCTGCTGCAGCCCGCCGGCGACTAGGGTTTGGGTCATGAACGTCCCCGACGACCTCAGGTACAGCGCAGATCACGAATGGGTGCAGCTCACCGGCACGGTGGCCCGGGTCGGCATCACCGATTACGCGCAGGACGCGCTCGGCGACGTGGTGTACGTCGAGGTGCCCGCAGCGGGCTCGACGGTGTCGGCGGGCCAGCGGTGCGGTGAGGTCGAGAGCACCAAGTCGGTGAGCGACGTGTTCTCGCCGGTCTCCGGGCGGGTCGTCCGGGTCAACGACGCACTCGCGACGACACCTGAGCTGCTGAACAGCGATCCGTACGGGGCTGGTTGGTTGTGCGAGATCGAGCTGTCAGACCCTGCTGCGGCGGCCCAGCTGCTCGACGCTGCCGCATACCGGGCGCTCATCGCAGGCTGACCGGCAGGAAGTAGCATCACGACCGATGGCGTACGTGTTCTGCAACCAGTGCGGACACCGCAATCCGCCCGAGTCCAGCTTCTGTTCGTCGTGCGGTGCGGTGCTCGACCGCCTCGACGACCACACGGTCGTGATCGGCAAGGTGGATCCGCTGCTCGATGCGGCCGGGCCCGACGACGACGTCGTGGTACGTCTCGGCGACCTCCCCAACGGTGTCGGCTCGCTGGTCATGCGCAACGGCGCAACGGCAGGGACCGCGCTGTCGCTCGCGACGGGGCTCACGCGGCTCGGGCGGCATCCCGACAGCGAGATCCAGCTCGACGACATCACGGTGTCGCGCCGTCACGCCGAGATCGAGCACACCGCACGCGGCTACGTCGTCCGGGATGCCGGGTCGCTCAACGGCACCTATGTCAACGGTCGGCGCGTCGAGGAGGAAGTGCTCGTCCACGGTGACGAGGTCCAGGTGGGCAAGTTCCGCCTCATCTTCTTCTCGAAGGCCGATGGATGAGCCTGTCGGAGCGCCCGTATCTGTCGATCGGTGAGGTGCTCGGACTCCTGCTCGAAGAGTTCCCCGATGTGACGATCTCGAAGATCCGGTTCCTCGAGAGCCAGGGTCTCATCGATCCCGAGCGCACACCGTCGGGCTATCGCAAGTTCTACGACCCAGATGTCGACAGGCTTCGGGTCATCCTGCGCGAGCAGCGCGAGAACTTCCTGCCGCTGAGGGTCATCCGCGACCGTCTCGAGAGCGGCGAGATCGACGAGACGGGCGGGCATACACCGCCACGTGGTGTTCGCAATGTCACGCTGTCGCATCCGTCGGCGGGCGCGTCGACGGGGGACCAGGACGCACAGGCCACAGAGGACCACATGGACGACGATGCCGACGACCTCGACGATGTCGACGACACCGACTCGCTCGACGCGCCGTCCAGCGATGCGATTCGTACCTCGTCGCACCCGGCCGCCCAACAGCGGGTCGTCCCGGCACCGCCGCCACCGCCGCCCGAGCGGTCCAACGTTTCCTCGTTCTTCGCGCCGGGCGGCGAGGTGCCCCCTACGCAACTGCCGGTGGAACGTTCGGAGTACACGGCCGGCGACGTGTGCGCGCTCGCCCGTCTGACGGCGCGTCAGCTGGGAGAACTCGAGTCGTTCGGCCTGGTCAAGCCGCTCGGCTCCGGGACCTCGGCGGTCTACTCGCCGATGGACCTCGAGATCGCCACGGTGGCCGCCAAGTTCCTCGAGCGTGGGGTCGAGGCGCGCCACCTCCGTCCCTGGCGGCAGGCTGCCGAGCGCGAGGCCAGCCTGTTCGAGCAGCTCATCTCGCCGCTGCTCCGCCAGCGCAACCCGCAGAGCCGTCAGCAGGCCAGCGAGACGTTGGTCACGCTGTCCGAACTCGGGGCCGAGTTGCGGGCCGTGTTCCTCCGTGCCGCCCTTCGCGAGCACCTCGACGACTGACGTCCGACCGCGGATCTGTGGCGCCTCGCGTCGACCCGAGCGCCTCGAACAGCGTTACCATCGCCTCGTGATCAGGATGGAGTTGCTGGGCGTGCAGATCGAGATGCCGGCCAACACACCGATGGTGATGTTGCGCGAGGTGGACGATCGCGAGCGGGTGCTCCCGATCTTCATCGGGCAGTACGAGGCCAGTGCAATTCACCACGCCACCGAGGGCATCGTGCCGCCGAGGCCACTCACGCACGACCTTGCCGTCACCGTCATGTCGATGCTCGGTGGAACGCTCGAGCGGGTCGTCATCACCGAGGTGCGCGAGCACACCTTCTACGCCGAACTGCACATTCGTACGCAGTCGGGTGAGACCATCGTGTCGAGTCGCCCGAGTGACGCGATCGCCCTCGCAGTACGCGTCGACGCCCCGATCTTCGCCGAAGAAGCGCTGCTCGACGAGGCGGGTGTCGCGATGTCCTCCGACGAGACGGAAGGGGATCCCGAGGCGATCCTCGACGAGTTCCGGGACTTCCTCGACGACATCACCCCCGACGACTTCGCGTCCTGACGAGGTCCCATCGGGTCCCGCTCTCTCTACGCTGCGCGCGATTCCGCCCGGTATTTCGCGCGCTGAGTGCTTGACGGCGCGCAGGTCGGCCCGTACGCTGACGAACTGCACGGCCGTAGTTACCGTCGTGTCGTCCTATTTGGAGGCTGTTGTGGACCATCGCGTGAGTGAGCACGTGACCACCGAGCCCGGCTACAGCGGCACCACCGCCGCCAAGGTGGTCGGCATCACCTATCGCCAGCTCGACTATTGGGCCCGCACCAGCCTGGTGCGGCCGTCCCTGGCCGACGCGAGCGGCAGCGGCAGCCGGCGGCTGTACAGCTACCGGGACCTGCTCGAACTGCGGCTGGTGAAGAGCCTGCTCGACGCCGGCATCAAGCTCGAGGCCGTCCGCTCGGTGTTCGAGTACCTGCGCGAGCACGTCGACAGCGACATCGTGTCGGCGCACCTGGTCATCAGTGGCAGCGACGTGCTGCTCTGTGACGGCGACGACCTCATCGACGTCATGCGCCGCGGCCAGGGCGTGCTCAACGTGCTCGCGATCGGCGGGGTCAAGGACGACCTCGACTCACAGTTGGTGCGGTTGGGTGAGGCGACCTCGTCGCCTGCGGTGCAAGCCGTCTGATGTCGCCAGCAGGGCACAGCCCGCTCGAGGACGAGCATCGCTCGCTCGGCGCTCGGCTCGTCCCCTTCGGCGGCTGGGAGATGCCGGTTGCCTACCCATCGGGGACCATCGACGAACACCTCGCGTGCCGGCACTCGTGCGTCGTGTTCGACGTGTCGCACCTCGGCACCGTCCGGGTCGAGGGGCCAGACGCGCTCGATCGACTGCAGCGTGCCTTCACGAACGACCTCGGGCGTATCGGCCCGGGTCGCACGCAGTACACGCACCTGCTCGACCCGGTGACGGCGTCGGTCACCGATGACATCATCGTCTGGTGGGTCGGCGAGCATCAGTTCGATGTCATGCCCAACGCGTCGAACACCGCCGGGGTGACCGAGGCGATCGGCGGTACCGACGTCACGGCGACACGCGCAGTCCTGGCGGTGCAGGGTCCGGCGACGCGCGAGCGTCTCGCCGGGGTCTTCCCCAGTGCGGCAGCCGTGGCGCGCAACACCGTTCACGAGCTCGAGTGGGACGGGGTGCGCTGCACCGTTGCGGGCACCGGGTACACCGGCGAGCTCGGTGTCGAGATCAGTGTGCCCGCAGACCACGCCGTGCGCCTGTGGCGCGCCCTGCTCGAGGCCGGCGTGTTGCCCGCCGGCCTCGGTGCCCGAGACACGCTCCGCCTCGAAGCGGGTCTCCCGCTCCACGGCCACGAACTCGGTGTCGGCATCACACCGCTGCCGGCCGGTCTCGGCTGGGGCGTGGCAGGGTCGAAGCCCTCGTTCAGGGGTCGCGAGGCGCTTGCTGCCGAGCGCGAACGGGGCGTGTCGCGCGTGCTGCGCGGCATCGCCACCGAGGGCCGCCGGCCTCCCCGCGCCGAGTGCGACGTCGTGGTCGACGGCCGTCGGGTGGGCGCCCTGACGTCCGGCAACTTCTCACCGGTGCTCGGCCACGGTATTGCGCTCGGCTTCGTCGATCCCGACCTCCCGGTCGGCACGGCGGTACAGGTCGATGTCCGCGGCTCGCTGCTCGACGGTGCGACCGTCGACCTCCCGTTCGTCCGCGGCAGTCTGTTCCCGCGCGGCTGAGCCCCGCCTCGGGCCGGCCGTCACGCGGCCACAGCGATCAGGCGGTGGCGAACGACTCCACCGGTGGGCAGCTGCACACCAGGTGTCGGTCGCCGTACGCCGCGTCGATGCGCGAGACGGGTGGGAAGTACGTACGTGAGCGGTGCAGCCCGGACGGATGTGCGCCCACGTCGCGCGGATAGCTGCGAGTCCATTCGCCCACAAGGTCGGCGGTCGTGTGCGGAGCGCCCCGCAGCGGACTCTGCTCGATGGAGGTGCGACCCTGCTCGACGTCAGCGATCTCGTCGCGGATCGACAGCATTGCGTCACAGAACCGGTCGAGCTCGGCGAGGGTCTCGCTCTCAGTGGGCTCGATCATCAACGTGCCCGCGACAGGGAAGCTGACGGTGGGGGCGTGGAAACCGTGGTCGACGAGACGCTTGGCGATGTCGTCGACCGTCACGCCCGTCGTCTTGGTGAGCGGTCGGATGTCGATGATGCACTCGTGCGCGACCCGTCCGGCAGCACCGGTGTAGAGCACCGGGTATGCGGCGCCGAGCCGTGCCGCCACGTAGTTGGCCGACAGGATCGCGTGCTCGGTCGCGCGCCGCAGTCCGTCGGCACCCATCAGCGCGATGTACACCCAGGAGATCGGAAGAATGCCCGCAGAGCCGAACCGTGCGGCCGAGACCGGACCGACCCCGTCACCGGGGGAGAGCGGGTTGCCCGGCAGGAAGGGCGCCAGGTGGGCACGGACCGCAACGGGTCCGACGCCGGGTCCGCCGCCGCCGTGCGGGATGCAGAAGGTCTTGTGCAGGTTGAGGTGGCTGACGTCGGCACCGAACGAACCCGGCCGGGCGAGGCCGACAAGCGCATTCAGGTTGGCACCGTCGACGTAGACCTGACCTCCGTGCTCGTGCACGATCGCGCAGATCTCGGTGACCGCCTCCTCGAACACGCCGTGCGTCGAGGGATAGGTGATCATCGCTGCTGCAAGTCGGTCGCCGGCAGCCGCCGCCTTCGCCCTGAGATCGGCGACGTCGACATTGCCGCGCTCGTCGCACGCCACCACGACCACGTCGAGGCCCGCCATCACGGCACTCGCGGCATTGGTCCCGTGCGCGCTCGACGGAATCAGGCACACCGCGCGCTGGTGCTCGCCGCGGCTGCGGTGGTAGGCGCGGATCGCCAGCAGGCCGGCGAACTCGCCCTGACTGCCTGCGTTCGGCTGCAGGCTCACCGCGTCATAGCCGGTGATCGCCACGAGCTGCCGCTCGAGATCGGCGATGAGCGCCCGTGTTCCCTCCGTCTCGTCGTCCGGTGCGTAGGGGTGCAGGTCGGCGAAGTCGGGCCACGTGACGGCCTCCATCTCGGCCACGGCGTTGAGCTTCATCGTGCACGAGCCGAGCGGGATCATGGTCCGGTCGAGGGCGAGGTCGGCGTCCGACAGCCGTCGGAGGTAGCGGAGCATCTCGTGCTCAGAGTGATACCGGTGGAAGACCGGGTGCTCGAGGAAGGCACTGGTCCGCCGTCGTACGAGGCCTGACGGAACCTGCTCCGGCGCGCCGTCCAGGAGTCCGTCGAGCGAGTCGTCTGCCCCGAACACCTCGAGCAGGCGGCGGACCGTGTCGAGGGTGGTGGTCTCGTCGATGCTCAGGGCGACCGTCGAGCGGTCGACGACCCGGAGGTCGAGACCTGCGGATCGGGCGGTGCTCACCACGGCCTCGGCGTCGACCCGCACGCACAGCGTGTCGAACCACGTGTCGTGGGCCACGTCGATACCCGCGTGTCGCAGCGATGCAGCGACGAGCGAGGTGAGCCGGTGGACACGTGTGGCGATGCGCCGCAGCCCGTCCGGACCGTGCCACACGGCGAACATGGCAGCCATGTTGGCGAGCAGGACCTGCGCCGTGCAGATGTTCGAGGTGGCCTTCTCGCGACGGATGTGCTGCTCGCGGGTCTGCAGCGCCAGACGCAGTGCAGGTCGCCCGGCGGCATCAGCGCTGACGCCGACGAGTCGACCGGGCAGCGCGCGGGCGTGCTCGTCACGGGTCGCGAGGAAGGCTGCATGTGGACCGCCGAAGCCCATCGGTACGCCGAAGCGCTGTGCAGAGCCGAGTGCGATGTCGGCACCGAGCTCGCCGGGTGGCGTCGTCGCGACGCAGGCCAGGAGGTCCGTCGCCATGACCACCACGGCACCAGCAGCACGAGCAGTGGCGATCACTGCCGACCACTCGGCGAGTGCGCCGGTCGACGTCGGCAGGCTGACGAGCACACCGAAGGCGTTACCGACCGGGCTCGGGTCGGCCAGCAGATCGGCGACCACCACCTCGATACCGATCGGTTCGGCCCGCGTCCGCAGCACGTTGATCGTCTGAGGATGTGTGTCGCGATCGACGACGAAGCGGTCGACCGCGTGCGCCGAGATACGACGCGCCATCGTCATCGCCTCGGCAGCGGCTGTCGCCTCGTCGAGCATCGACGCGTTGGCGAGGGGGAGGCCGGTGAGGTCGGCGATCATCGTCTGGAAGTTGAGCAGCGACTCGAGGCGACCCTGGCTGATCTCGGGCTGATACGGCGTGTAGGCCGTGTACCACGCAGGATTCTCGAGCATGTTGCGGCGGATGACCGGGGGCGTGTGCGTGCCGTAGTAGCCCTGTCCGATCAGGCTCGTCCGCCGCCGGTTGCGCGCTGCCAGACCACGTAGCTCGGCCATGACGTCGTCGACCGACCGCGGTCCCGGAAGGTCGAGGGCGCTGCGGAGCCGGATCGGGTCGGGAACGGTCTCGTCGATCAACGCGCCGATCGACGGGGCGCCGACTGCTCGCAGCATCGCCGCCGCGTCGCCGTCGGTGGGGCCGATGTGCCGACCGACGAAGTCGCCGTCGTCGCTCAGCTGGTGCAGTTCGTCGTGCAGGGACATGGGACCTCCTCGTCGTGGGCGCCGGGTCGGCGCCGAGGTTCCCCCGCTGTCATGGTGCCTGAGAGTTTCTCCCGCGGTCGACGACCACGGCATTTCCCCGTCGGCGAGCACCGGCACGAACACCGATCCTGCTTTCCAGCGTTGCCTGCCCGGTCGGTCCGTGTGCCTGAGAGATTCCGGGGAGGTTGCTCCTTCGGCGTCGCCGTGCTGGCTGCACGACGACTCTCCCGGCCGGGTGAGACGGCACCCCCACTGTAGCCAGCTGCGGTGGCACGGCGTGACCGATCCGACGGCTACCGTCGGCGCGATGTCTGCTGTTCCCGACTCGATCCGCCGCCTGACTGCGCCCGTGGGCGATCTCGGGGGGCGGTGGATGCTGCATCCCGAGGTCCTCGGACCGTGTCGCCAGATCGGCTATCCCAACGGGTACGCGTACTACGTGGCCGGTCGCGGTGGCGTGCTCGGTGATGTCGACGCAGACGTCGTCTCGTCGGCGTTCGGATTCTTCGCCCCGTCGATCATCCGCCGCATGTGGGACGAAGGGGTCGCGGTCGAGGGTGCGCGTGCCGCCGCCGCACGGTACGGCGCAGCGTGTGCTGACTTCGGCCGGGCACGGCTCTCCGGGTTCGGTGGGGCGGGGCGTCTCGCCGAGCTCGCTGGCGCGGTGGTGGCGGGCTGCGACAGTACCGGCCTGTCGTTGTTCGCCGGGTGGCGCTCCGAGCCACTGCCCGACGACGCACTCGCCAGGGCGTTCTTCCTCATCCATGTACTGCGCGAGCTGCGGGGGAGTGCACACATCGTTGCGGTCGTCAGCAGTGGCCTCACACCGCTCGAGGCAGTGCTCGCCACTGCCGGCACCGCCGGGGCCGAGCGGTTCGGCTGGACGGGTCCCTTCCCCGATGTCGCTGCCGACGCCAAGGCAGCTGCCGAGTTGCTCACCGACCAGATCGTCGCGCGGTGCTACCGCTCGGTACTCGGTGACGCAGAGATCGACGAGCTGGCGACGCTGGTCGCAGCGGCTCGGTCACACGTCGACGCGGCCGGTGTCTGAGGCGAGACGACCGATGTCCGTTCCCACGCGCTCCGATTTCCGGCTCGAACCGGGGCTGGTGTTCCTGAACCACGGCTCGTTCGGCGCGGTGCCGGCCGCGATCGAGCAGGCCGCAGCGGACCTGCGCGCCGAGATGGAGCGCAACCCTGTCGAGTGGCTCGGACGCCGCAGCGACGAGCTGTTGGCCGAGGCACGCTCGCGGTTGGCGGGTTTCGTCGGTGCACCTGCCGAGGACGTCGTGTTCTTCCCGAACCCCACGACCGCCGTCAACATGGTGGTCCGCTCACTTCGTCTGCAGCCGGGCGACGAGGTGCTCATCACCGATCACGAGTACGGCGCATGCGTGCGCACGTGGCGCAAGTGGTGTGACGAGCACGGCGTACGGCTGGTGGTCGCGCCGATCGTCCTCCCCGTGGCGGACCCTGCGGCCACGGCCGATGCCATCTGGTCACACGTGACGGACCGCACCCGAGTGCTGTTCGTCAGTCACCTCACGAGCGCCACGGCGCTCGTCCTGCCGGCAGCAGACCTGTGTCGCCGAGCGCGTCGCGCCGGCATCCTCACCATCATCGACGGTGCTCATGTCCCGGCACACCTCGACCTCGACCTGAGGGTGCTCGAGGCAGACGTCTACACCGGCGCGCTCCACAAGTGGTTGTGCGCGCCGAAGGGGGCCTCGTTCCTGTACGCCTCGCCGGCGGTCCAGGAGTGGCTCGAGCCCTTGGTCGTGAGCTGGGGATGGGAGAGCGACGCACCGACCGGATCCCGTTTCGTCGATCATCACCAGTGGCAGGGGACCCGCGACCTCACGCCGTTCCTCGCGGTCTCGGCCGCGCTCGACTTCGTCGAGCAGCATGACTGGGCGACAGTGCGTGCGGACGGGCACCGACGCGTCGTGGCGGCACGGGCTGCCATCGACTCGATCACAGGGCTCGAGCCGGTCTGCCCGCCGACGCGGGACTGGCTCGGCCAGATGGCCGTCGTGCGCCTCCCGCCCGACACCGATGTGGCGGCACTCCAGTCCGACCTGTACACCTCGCACCGCATCGAGGTGCCGTGTCACCGCTGGAACGGCCAGCCGCTCATGCGCATCAGCGCAACCGCGCACACCACCGATGCCGACATCGAGGCACTGGTCGCTGCGCTGCCCGACGCGCTGAAGGGATCCCGCACGTGACGGCCATCGTCCTCGCCATCGTTGCCGCACTGCTGCTCGGCGTCTCCGACTTCTCTGCCGCTCGTGCGTCGCGCCACACCCACGTCTTCACCGTGGTGCGAACCTCCGTGCTCACGAGCACGGTCCTGTCGCCACTGCTGTTGCTCGTGGTGCCGTCACGGTTCGGCATGCGCGACTCGTTGTTCGCTGCTGCGTCCGGCATCTTCATGATCCTCGGGCTCATCCTCGTGTACCGCGGCTACGTCGTGTCGCGCATCGGGATCGTGGCCCCGCTGTCATCGGTCCTCATCGCTGCGGTGCCGGTGCTGTGGGACGTCGTCCGCGGCAGCTCGCCGACCGCGTTGTCGGCGGTCGGGATGGCCGTCGGTGTCGTGGCGATGTGGGCCACCTCGTACGCACCCGGACACGGGGGCAGCGCAGTGAGTGGCGTGCTGTTCGGCATCACGAGCGGTGTGTCGTTCGGACTTGCCTGGGTGCTGATGAGCGGGGTGTCCGACGAGGCAGGCGTCTCGTCGGTGCCGCTGCAGCGCATCGCAGGGCTCGCACTGTTGTTCGCCATCTGGGCGGTGCGCGACGACCCCGTGGTGGCGCCCGCTGGCGCAGCCCGCTGGTACTCGATGGGTGCCGGTACCGCCGGCGTCGTCGCCCTGGCGTCTCTGCAGGTCGCGTTCCAGTCGGTCGACGGTTCCGCGATCGGACCGGTGTCGGTCGCGAGCTCGCAGTTCGGCAGCATCACCGTGCTGCTCGCCGTCGTGCTCAACCGCGAGCGCATGCGCTGGTGGCAGGCGCTCGGCGTCGGCGCAACCGCCGTCGCGGTGGCCCTCATCGCCGCCGGGGGATGAGACCGGATCGTGCACGGGCGCCACGTGTAGGGTGCCCCCATGGCCGATCGTCCTGTCATCACCATCCCCGAGGGTGCACCACCCGCCGAACTCGAGATCGCCGACGAGGTCGTCGGTGACGGGGCAGAGGCCACCGTCGGATCGCGCGTCGTCGTGCACTACGTCGGTGTGGCCTGGAGTACCGGTCGCGAGTTCGATGCCTCGTGGAACCGTGGCGACACCTTCGACTTCCGCCTCGGCGCCCGCGAGGTCATCGAGGGCTGGGCCCGCGGTGTCAAGGGCATGAAGGTGGGCGGCCGCCGCCGGCTCACCATCCCGCCCGACCTCGGCTACGGCAGTCGTGGCGCCGGCGGTGTCATCAAGGGCGGCGAGACACTGGTCTTCGTCGTCGACCTCGTCGCCGTTCGCTGACGGCGGGGACGACGGCACCCAGCGACACGGTGCGCCGCTGTCTCCCCTTTCGTCATGACGAAAGGGGCGGGTGGGGCTCAGTCCTCGAGGAGGCGACGCACGGCGACGATGCGGTGCACCGGGATCGTGCTCGTGCGCACCACGTCACCCGAGCGAGGTGCCTGCACCCACTCGGTGGCGCTGATCGCGATGCCGACATGACCGATGACGCCGCTGCCGGCAAAGGTCTCGAGGAAGATCAGGTCGCCCGGCTTGATCGGGTCGGTCGTCCACTCGACGGCGTCTCCGAACCCGACCTGGGCGCCGCTGTAGTGCGGCAGGGAGATGCCCACCACGGCGAAGGCAGCCATCGTGAGACCCGAACAGTCGAACGCGTCGGGGCCGGCCGTGTTGAACTTGTACGGCTTGCCCTTCTGTGCGAGGGCGAAATCGATGACCTGCTGCACCGAGCTGCGCTCGGCGGCAGGGGTCTCGGTCGCGGTGGGCGCACCCGGCACCACGCCGCCTTCGGGAATGACCAGGCGGTCGCCGGGGAAGATCACGCTCGTCATCGACAGCTTGTTCGCCTTCAGCAGGGCCTTCAGCGACACCTTCGTGCGCGAGGCGATCTTGCCGAGGTAGTCGCCGGACACCACCACGTACACCAGCGGGGCAGCGGTCGGCGTCGGGGGCTCGCTGGCCGCCGTCTCGCCGGCACCTGACGGTGCCGGGGTCGCCGCCGAGGCGGGCACCTTCAGGACCATGCCGGGAACGATCAGGCTGTCGACGGTCAGCTTGTTCGCCTTGAGGAGATCCTTCAACGTCACCTTGAGGGTTGCACTGATCCGGATGAGGCTGTCGCCGCGCACCACGGTGTAGGTCGCCGGCGCTGCAGCGGGCGTGCCGCCCTCCGGCACGACGCCGCCCTGCGGGACGACGAGGACGTCACCGGGATGGATGATGCTGTTGATGGTGAGTCCGTTCGCCGACATGAGCGCCTTCATCTTCACCTTCATCCGCATGGCGATGAGGCTGATGCTGTCGCCCGAACGCACTGTGTAGGTGCCGGGACTGGCTGGCGAGGCGGCGGTCGAGGGCGACGGTGCGGCGGCCGAGGCGGTGTCGGCAAGGACGGATGCCGAGAGCGTGGCGACCAGCAGACTGGCGACGATGCGACCTGCGGAGTGGCGGGTGAACCTCAACATGTACCTGATATCGACACCTCCGATCATCGACTTGACGACTTCTTTCAGAAATCACCACAGACCGAGTTACGCCTCGTTACGTTCATGACCACGGAGCGTGAACTCGCCACTGGCGGGGTGGGGTGCACGACGCCCCACCCCGCTCGCGGTGCGTCTGAGCGGATGGCCTCACGTGCAGGTGACGAGTGTCCGGACGACGGGATACGGGTTGATCGCGGCCCCACCACCCGGGTGCAGCTCGAGGTGCAGGTGCGGCGTCGAGGCGTTCCCCGTGCGGCCGACGGTTCCGAGCACCTCGCCGGCGGTGACCGTCGTCCCGACGACCGCTGCGGTGGAGAAGGTGTCGAGATGCGCGTAGAACACGTATGACCCGTCCGCACGGCTGACGCGCACGGCATTGCCGGCGATCGACCCGCCCTCGGCTCGGGTGATCTTGGTGATGGTGCCCGGGTACATCGCGTACACGGGCGCCCCCTGGGGCGCCATGATGTCGACGCCTTCGTGCGTCCGACCGTTGGGGCGGGGAGCGCCGAAGGTGTCGCTGAACGTGCAGGTCGGGCGGGTCGGGAAGACCGGCCCGTCACCTCCGGACGGGGCCTGACCGGCGCTGTTGCCGGTCGACCAGGAGGCCCAGTCGGTGAGGCCGAGGGCGGCGGCGGTGTCGGGGCCGACGACCCCGTCGGCTGCGAGTCCGTGGTCGGTCTGGAACCTGCGGACTGCGGCCTCGGTGTAACGGCCGAACACCCCGTCCGCCCCGCCGACGAGGTCGATCCCGGCCGCCATGAGCACCCCCTGGACGTGCGCCACCGGCGAACCGGTCGAGCCTCGGCGCAGCTCGATCACGCCCCAGTCGGTGAGGCCGAGGGCGGCGGCGGTGTCGGGGCCGACGACCCCGTCGGC
>JBMSSR010000051.1:0-13739 GCA_049424465.1 Ilumatobacteraceae bacterium | reverse complement strand
TAGTTGCTCTGATACCGTCAGCCCCTTAGAAATACGTAATTTTTGGTGGAGCAGTAAACGACGGAACGGTTGATGACGTCGTCGCCGAGGCCCGGTTAGCTGAACGAGATGGGTTCGCCAGCTACTGGGCACCGAACATCTTCGGCCACGACGCACTCACCGCGTTGGCGATCGTGGGGCGCGACGTTCCCGGACTCGAGCTCGGCACCGCAGTGGTGCCCACCTACCCGCGGCACCCGTGGGTGATGGCCCAGCAGGCGCTCACGGTGCAGGCCGCCATCAGCGCCGGTGGTCGCGGCGGCTCGCTGTGCCTCGGCATCGGCCTGTCGCACAAGATCGTCGTCGAGTCGATGTGGGGCCTGTCGTACGACAAGCCGGTGCGTCACCTGCGCGAGTACCTCAGCGTGCTCATGCCGCTGCTCGAAGGACAGCCGGTGAGCTTCGACGGCGACGAGTACCGCGTGCACGGTGCGCTGTCGGCGGTGGGCAGCAGCCGGCCGTCGGTGGTGGTGGCTGCACTCGGCCCGCAGATGCTGCGCGTGACCGGCGCGCTGACGGATGGCACGAGCACGTGGTGCGTGGGCCCCAAGACGCTGAAGGACCTCACCATCCCGACACTGCGCCAGGCAGCCGCCGACGCCGGTCGCCCCGAGCCGCGCGTCGTGTGCGCGCTGCCGGTGGCCGTGACCGATGACGTCGATGCGTCGCGCAAGCGTGCCGCACAGGCGTTCGCGGTGTACGACACGCTGCCCAGCTACAAGACGATGATGAACCTCGAGGGCGTCGACGGCCCGGGTGGCCTCGCGATCTGTGGCACCGAGGCCGAGGTGCGCGACCAGATCGCCGAGCTGCGCTCGATCGGCGTCACCGACTTCAACGCCGGCGTCTACACCAGCGACCCCGACGAGGTCGCCCGCACCCACGCCGTACTCCGCGAGTTCCTCTGACCCACGAGCTGCGGCACTGAGGTGTCCGACGTCGGCACCCCAGCCCCACAGTCCGCTGGTTTACAGCGAGACCTGGGTCATGGTGAGGGGGCGGTCGACGAGCTGGAAGAAGTCGTTGCCCTTGTCGTCGACGACGATGAAGGCGGGGAAGTTCTCGACCTCGATCTTCCAGACGGCCTCCATGCCCAGTTCGGGCATCTCGAGCACCTCGACCTTGGTGATGCAGTCCTGCGCGAGGCGCGCTGCGGGGCCGCCGATACTGCCGAGGTAGAAGCCGCCGTGCTGCTTGCACGCGTCGGTGACCTGGTGACTGCGGTTGCCCTTGGCGAGCATCACGAAGCTGCCGCCCGCGGCCTGGAACTCGTCGACGTAGCTGTCCATGCGGCCGGCGGTGGTGGGGCCGAATGACCCGCTCGCCATGCCCTCGGGCGTCTTGGCCGGGCCGGCGTAGTAGACGGCGAAGTCCTTGAGGTACTGCGGCATCGGCTCACCGGCATCGAGGCGGGCCTTGATCTTGGCGTGCGCGATGTCGCGTGCGACCACCATCGGGCCGGTCAGCATGACGCGTGTCTTCACCGGGTGCTTGCTCAGCTCGGCACGGATGTCGGCCATCGGGCGGTTGAGGTCGATGTGGACCACGGCGGCGTCGGCGAGGTCGTCGTGGGTGACCTCGGGCAGGAAGCGCGCCGGGTCGGTCTCGAGCTGCTCGAGGAAGATGCCGTCGGCGGTGATCTTGCCGAGCATCTGCCGGTCGGCGCTGCAGCTGACGGCCATGCCGACGGGGCAGCTCGCGCCGTGGCGCGGCAGTCGGATGACGCGCACGTCGTGGCAGAAGTACTTGCCGCCGAACTGCGCACCGATGCCGGTCTGCTGCGCGAGCTGCAGCACCTTGGCCTCGAGCTCGACGTCGCGGAACGCGTGGCCGAGCCGGCTGCCCGACGTGGGGAGCGAGTCGAGGGAGCGCGCGCTCGCCAGCTTGGCGGTCTCGACGGCGTGCTCGGCGCTGGTGCCGCCGATGACGACCGCGAGGTGGTACGGCGGGCAGGCGGCGGTGCCGAGCGTCTTCATCTTCTCGAACAGCCACGGCAGCAGGGTCTTCTCGTTGAGCAGCGCCTTGGTCTCCTGGAACAGGTAGCTCTTGTTGGCGCTGCCGCCACCCTTGGCCATGAACAGGAACTTGTAGGCGTCGCCGTCGACCGCGCTGACCTTGATCTCGGCCGGCAGGTTGTTGCCGGTGTTGACCTCGTCGTACATGGTCAGCGGCGCCATCTGGCTGTAGCGCAGGTTGCTCGTCTGGTACGTGTTGAACACGCCGCGCGCAATGGCCTCCTCGTCACCGCCCCCGGTGAACACCATCTGGCCCTTCTTGCCCTTGACGATCGCCGTGCCGGTGTCCTGGCACATCGGCAGCACACCGCCGGCGCTGATCGCTGCGTTCTTCAGCAGGTCGAGGGCGACGAACCGGTCGTTCTCGCTCGCCTCGGGGTCGTCGAGGATGTTGCGCAACTGCTGCAGGTGCCCGGGCCGCAGGAAGTGGGCGATGTCGCGCATGGCCTCCTGCGTGATGAGCGTGAGCGCCTCGGGCTCGACGCGCAGCATGCGGCCCAGCGGTGTGTCGACGGTGCTGACGTGGTCGGTGCTGACGAGCCGGTACGGCGTGTCGTCGGGGCCGAGGGGGAGCAGTTCGGTGAACTCGAACTCGGGCGGAGTGGCCATGGGGTCAGGCTATGCCCGGGGCCCCGCCCACGAGGAAACGGCGGGGTCCCGACGACGAACGACACGGCTCGGAGCGACGATCGGCGCCTGTCGTCCTAGTGTTCGCGACCATATGGCGAGTGATGGGGCGACGATGCAGATGG
This sequence comes from Ilumatobacteraceae bacterium, assembly GCA_049424465.1. Lineage (GTDB taxonomy): Bacteria > Actinomycetota > Acidimicrobiia > Acidimicrobiales > Ilumatobacteraceae > UBA668. The sequence goes on along the minus strand of JBMSSR010000051.1, from coordinate 10,933 downwards.
ATCAGGTGGCAGGACGAGTGCGTCGGCGTCGGGCGCGGGTGGTGGCCAGCGTGATCGCGCTGTTGGTCGGGGTGCCGGCGGTGGGCGGCGCCGGCCGTGTGGACGCTGTTGCGGTGCGCGTGGCCGCCTCGAACCTGACCGTGCCGTGCGGGTCGACGGGCACGACGCTGTCCGCGGACTGGTACTTCCCCGCCGTGGCGTCGCCCGTGGGTGTCGTGTGGCTGCAGCACGGGTTCAGCGCCACCAAGTCGAGCCTCGCGGCGCTGGCAACCACCATCGCCGCCAACACGAACGCAGTCGTCGTGGCGCCGACCGTGAGCAGCAACTTCTTCTCGCTCACTGGGTGCTGGCTCAACGGGCTCGCGATGCACCAAGCCGTGGCGCGCATGTTCGGCGACCGGTTCAGCGCGCTGCAGTCGAGCGCCACTGCTGCGGCCACTGCGGCCGGGGCGGGCACCGTGACGCTGCCGCGCCGGTTCGTGCTGGCGGGCCACTCGGCGGGCGGCAACCTGGCCACGTCGGCGGGTGGTTACACGACGACGATCTCGTCGGGTGGGTCGCTGGTGGTCAGCCAGTTGCGCGGTGTCGTGATGTTCGACGGCGTCGACAACGGTGGTGCGATCGGCACCGGCATCGACCGCCTCAGCGGTGCCAACTACCGCAAGGTGTGGACGATCGCCGCCCCCGACTCGTCGTGCAATGCGAGCGGCAGCGGTACGAAGCTGCTGAAGTCGAAGCGCCCGGCGGAGTTCATCGGCGTACGGCTGGTGAACGGCACGCACGTCGACGCGATCGGCACGGCGGACGCGGTGTGCGGGTCGCCGCGCAGCGAGAACGTGTCGGCCCTGCGCACGCTCGCGGTCAGCTGGATCACGAACCTGTTCGCCGGCACACCGTCGTCGGCGCTGCTGGCACGGACGACGTCGGGCACCGCGTCGGCCGTGGGCTCGGCGACCGCCATCACGCTGTAGCCGCCCATCGGCAATGCTGTCGGCCGTATGCAGTTGCTGCCGCTGACCACCGAACGCCTTCTCTTGCGCGTCGTGCGCCCGTCCGACACAGCGGCGATCATCGAGTTGCGCAACCACCCCGAGGTGGCGCGCTTCCAGGACTGGTCGCTGCCGTACACCGCGGCGGACGCCGAGCGGCTGATGGCGGCGTGCGGTCACCTCGACGACGTGCAGGTGGACACTTGGGTGCAGGTGGCCATCGAGCTCGACGGCGAGGTGGTGGGTGACCTCGCCGTGTACGTCGGCAACGACGGCGCCACCGCGATGCTGGGCTACAGCCTGCGGCGCGAGTGGTGGGGGCGCGGTCTCGCGCGCGAGGCCGTGGGCGCTGTCGTCGATGCGCTGTTCGAGCGCGGCGTGCACCGCATCTCGGCGACGCTCGACCCCGACAACCTGGCGTCGCTCCGCTTGCTCGAGGACCTCGGCTTCACCGTCGACTGCGTGGTGCGGCAGGCCGAGCTCATCCGTGGCGAGTGGGTCGACGACATGCGCTGCTCGCTGCTGCGCGACGATCGTTCGGCGTGGCTCGCCCGTCCGCGCTCGGTGTCGAGCGTTCGCCTCGTCGAGCTCGACCATGACAACGTGCGCACGTACGGCCGGCTCGCCACCCACCGCTCGCAGGAGCGGCTCGTGTCACCGATGTGGGCCTCGTTCGCCGATGCGCTGTTCCCCGAGGTGATCGACGGTGCACCCGTGCAGCCGTGGATGCGTGGCATCGAGGCGGACGGCACACCCGCCGGATTCATGCTCGTCGCCGACGTCACGGACGTGCATCCCGTGCCGTTCCTGTGGCGCCTGCTGATCGACCGCCGCTACCAGCGCGCCGGCATCGGCAGCAGGGCGATCGCGCTGCTGGCAGACCACTGGCGTGCGCAGGGCCACCATCGGCTCCAGGTGAGCTGGGTCGAGGGGCCCGGCAGCCCGCGGCCGTTCTACGAACGACTGGGGTTCGTCCCCACTGGGAAGGTGGTCGACAACGAGACCGAGGGCGAGCTCGCGCTCTGACGGTGCTGCTGCGCCGCCAGCGTCAGCCGAGTGACGTGCTGGTGGCGGGCTCGGCCGGTGTCGTGCAGACCAACACGTCCGGTGCCGTGCTCTCGAACGTGGTCGGTACCGGCCCGCAGATCGCAGTGTCGAGTGACCCGGTGTCGCACGAGTACGTCGTGCCACCCACCGAGTACGCAACGGTGGTCGGGGCCGTCGGGGCGACCTGACTGGTCTCGGGCGTCGAGGTCGACGGGGCGACGATGCGGCACGAGGTGGCGGTGCCCGGGTCGCAGCCGACCACGGTCAGCGGCTCGTCCCCGCCGCCGGCCGTGTCGACCGGGGTGGCTGTCGTCACCGGTACTGCGTCACCGTCGGAGCCGGGGAGGATGACAGAGCAATCGCCTGACGCCGCTGTCGCCGCGGTGGTGCACGACCAGTTGGTGTCTCCGTCCGAGAAGTACGACGTGACGCCCGAGGCGCCGGGAGCCGTGCTGATGAGGATGGTGGTGGTCGTCGTGGCGGGGCCGGGCCACGTGGAGGTGGTCGACACCTCGTCGGTGAGTGCGAGGGTGGTGTCGACCGTGCTGACGACGACACACTGGGTGATACCGGTCGCGCCCTCGAGATCGAGCGTCGCGCACGGGTCGCTCCAAGGCTGAGGTCCTGCGATGCCGAAGTCGACGAGGGTGCCGGTCGGGCTGCCGACGCTGATGACACCGGACCCGACGAGCGTGACGATCGTCGTCGGCGTGACGGTCTCGTCGACGATCGAGGTGGTCACGGCCGCTTCGACCGGGGAGATCGTGCTCGTGGTGCTGAGTGGGTACTCGGGCTGCTCGGTGGAGACCACGGTGGCATCGCCGCCGAGCGGAATGGTGGTCTCGACAGGGACCGTGACCGCGACGAGCTCACCCGAGACAGGATCGACCTTCGTCAGGGCGCCTGTCGCGCACACGACGGTGGTGGCCTCACCCGTGGGCGCGCCGTCGCTCGCCACACCGATGTCAGTGCGGTTTGAGCGGGCGGCGCCCGAGACGTACGCCGCAGCGACCAGGACGGGCACGATGGCGAGTCCGGTGTGTCGTGCGCGGCGCAGGCGTGCCCGGCGGCGCACCTCCTCGAAGCCGGCTGGCGCCACCTCGATGTGCGCAGCGTGACCGCGCAGCGCGGCGGAGATCTGGTCGTCGAAGTCGTTCATGACAGTTCCTTTCGGAGGATGGATCGGGCTCGGTGGAGCGTGGACTTGACGGTGCCCTCGGGCAGCCGGAGGGTGGCGGCGATCTCGGGGTCGGACGCCTGCAGGTAGTACCGCATCACGACGATCTCGCGCATCGGCGAGGTCAGTGCCCGCACGGCGTCGACGACATGATCGGCGAGCTCGTCGGCCCCCGGAGCGTGGGGTACCGGGTACTGCGGTGCGCGTCGTGCGACGGCGCGCCGCCGGTGCACCTTGCGGCACAGGTTGATGACCGTCGACCGCAGGTACGCGTCGTGGTTCGTGATGCGGTGCCACTTGGGATACGCACGGGAGAACGCGTCCTGCACGATCTCCTCGGCGTGCTCGCGGGTGTCGACGAGCAGGATCGCCACACGCACCAACGACGGGTAGAGGCGGCGATACGCGATCTCGATGGGCTGAACGATGACGGCATCGACGATCAGCTCGTCCTCCGGCGTGTCGGCCGCCAGCAGGTGGAGGGGGATTTCCGTCATGAAGTCTGAGACCCGCTCGGCCAGTGTTCGGTTCTCGGAATGTCCCGAATCTCCGTCGAGCGTGCGCGACTGGCGGTCGGTGCGGACAGGATCTGGCTCAGATCGGGCCGAAACGGGCGAGTTCGTCCTCGTCGGGGGCGAGCGTGCTGGGGCCGACGTGGGTGTCGAGCCAGGCGTTCATCGCAGCGCCAGCCTCCCACGCGTCGCGCACCCTCGTGACGAGCGACTTCGTCGCCATCCATGCGGCCGGCTCCCACCACTTCGACACCATCAATCCCTTGCGGCGCAGCAACGCGATGCGCGGGTGGTCCTTGGCGTAGCCGCGCGGCGCGGTCTTCAGCTCGCCGATCGAGCCAGCGGAGAAGCCCTTCTTCGCCAGAGCTGCGACGAGTGCCTCGATCTCGCGACCGCGTGCGTCATGGTCGACGGCCTCGCGGAACCGAACCAGCTGGTCGGACGCCATCGCGTAGTAGCCGGTCGCCGCCATCAGCCCTGCAGCCGACACCTGCACGTAGAAGCCGGCGCCGCCCTGGCTCTCGCCGTACGCGCCCTGATGGTCCTTGTACGGCACCTTGTCCTTCGAGAAGCGCACGTCCTTGTAGGGGCGGAAGACGTGGAACGGCCCGTAGTCGTCGAGTCCGGCCAGCAGCGCGTCGAGCGGCGCGCGAACCACCGACTGGTACACGTGCTTGTTCGCCTGCCAGAACGCCTTGTTGTTGTCGGCCTGCATTCGCTCGTAGAAGTCGAACGTCTCGTCGGTGAAGCCGGTGAACGCCATGCGCCGACGATACGACGCGGTGCCGACCTGTGCCATCGCAGCGAAGCGGGCCGTGCCGGCAGCGGTTACTTCAGGCGGTGGGGCGGTGCGTTCGCCGGGTCGACCGGCCACTGGTGCTTGGGGTAGCGGCCGGCCATGTCCTTGCGCACGTCGGCCCATGTGCCCGCCCAGAACCCCGGCAGGTCGCGGGTGATCTGCACCGGCCGGTCGGCGGGCGACAGCAGCGCCAGCGCGAGCGGCACACGCCCGCCGGCGACGCACGGGTGCACCGTCGTGCCGAACATGTCCTGCACCCGCACGTGGACGGTGGGTACGTCGGCCGAGTAGTCGATCGGCACCTCGCGGCCGTTGGCGGTGGTGAGCGTGGGCGGGGCCAGCTCGCTGAGGCGGCTCGAGGTGTCCCAGTCGAACTGCGCGCCGAGCACCATGTCGAGATCGACCCGCGCCAGGTCGGCCGCACACGTCGCACTGTCCACATAGGGACCGAGCCAGTCCGCGAGCGTGGCGATGAGCGCCTCGTCGCCCCAGTCCGGCCAGGTCGTGTCGCCGTCGGTCGTGGTGCGGCGGAGGAACGCCACGCGCTCGCGCAGCGACTGTGCGCGGGTGCTCCACGACAGTGGCGCCAGCCGCGACGCGCGCAGGTGATCGAGCAGCGCCACAGTCGTCGCGTGGCCCGGCCGCGCGCCGTAGACCTGTTCGTCGAGCAGCATCCCGCCGAGGCGCATCTCGACGCGCTCGACGAGCCCGTTGCGGCCGCTGTCCCACTCGAGTGTGACGCGACGCTCGACCTGGTCGGTCATCAACGAGGCCACCTCGTCGGCGTCGAGTGCCGCAGCGATGCGGATGCGTGCGCCATCGCGCCGTCCGTCGAGATCGGCAGCGATCACGAACCGAGCGTCGGCCAGCAGGTCGTCGGCGGGCATCCACGCGCCGGCGCCGCTGCGCAGCTGGTACTGGCCGGGCTGGCTGCGACGCACGGCGAGCCGGTCGGGGTAGGCGAGCGACAGCACCGCACCGGCGCTCCAGCCGCACTGGCGTCCGTACACGTCGAGACGGTCGAGGTCGAGCGAGGCGTCAGCACGGCGGGCGAGGTCGAGCGCGCGCTCTCGTAGGCGGTACATCTCGCGCCGGTCGACGGTGGCGAACTGCTCGCCGCACACCACGCCGACGCGCAGCGCGAGGTCGACGGGCAGCTCGTCGGGTCGGCCGCGAAGGATGTCGCGCTCGTCGAGCACGGTCGCGATGACACACGCAAGGTCGGGCGCGGGGGAGTCGACCACCATGCGTGCGAGGCGTGGGTGCAGCGGCAGGTCGAGCATCCTCCGGCCGGACTTCGTGAGCGTGCCGTCACGGACCGCGCCGAGCATCTCGAGCAGGTCGGCGGCCTGCTGGAGCGCGCCCTTCGGCGGCGCGTCGATCCACGGCAGGTCGGTGATCGGTGTGCCCCATGCGAGGACCTCGAGCATCAGCCCGGACAGGTCGACCTGCGTGATCTCGGCCTCGAGGTGGGTGCGGCGCGTGCCGTGCTCGAGCTTGCTCCACAGACGGTACGCGGCGCCCGGCTCGGTTCGACCCGCACGACCTGCGCGCTGGTCGGCGGACGCCCGGCTGATGCTGACCGTGGTGAGCCGCGACATACCCGTGCGCTGGTCGAAGCGCGGCACACGCGCCATGCCGCTGTCGACCACCACCCGCACGCCGTCGACGGTGAGCGACGACTCGGCGATGTCGGTGCTGAGGACGACCCGTCGCCTTCCTGCGGGTGACGGCGCGAGCGCCGCGTCCTGCTCGCTGGGCGACAGCGCGCCGGCGAGCGGGCGGATGTCGACGTCGCCCGGCACGTTGCCCTCGAGGAGCTGCTGCACACGTCGGATCTCGCCGATGCCCGGCAGGAACACCAGGACGCTGCCGGTCTGCTCGCGCAGGGCGCGCTGCACCAACGACGCGACGTCCTCGGCGATGCGCCGGTTCGCCGCAGCGGGACCGGTCGGGCGCGGCCCCTTGCCACCCTTGCCGCGGGGTGCCGGACCGGCACCGCCTGACGCGTTGGTGACCGGTGCCCACACGATGTCGACGGGGTGCATGCGCCCGTCGCTCTCGAGCACCGGTGTGTCCTCGCCGAGGACGCGCCGGAACGACGACGTGTCGGGGGTTGCGGTCATCAGCAGGACGCGCAGGTCGGGCCGGACGGTGCGGCGTGCATCGAGCGCGAACGCGAGCCCGAGGTCGGTGGGCAGGTTGCGCTCGTGCACCTCGTCGAAGATCACGAGGCCCACACCGTCGAGCGTCGGGTCGTGCTGCAGGCGCCGCGTCAGCACACCCTCGGTGACGACCTCGATGCGCGTGCTGCGGCCGATGCGGCGTTCGTCGCGTGTCTGGTAGCCGACCGTCTGGCCGACTTCCTCACCCAGCAGTGCCGCCATGCGCTGCGCCGCCGCCCGTGTCGCCAGTCGCCGGGGCTCGAGCATCACGATGCGGCGACCGGTGAGCCAGTCGGGTTCGGCGCCACCGACGCCGAGCAGCATCAGCGGTGCGAGTGTGGTCTTGCCGGCGCCGGGTGGCGCAACGAGGATCGCCCGACCGAGGTCAGCGAGTGCGCCAGCGACCGCGGGGAGGGCCTCGGCGACGGGAAGGTCGGGTGGGGTGAACCGCACCGTCACACGGCAGGCGCGCCGTGGAACGGCGAGGGATCGGCGGCGACCGGGATGGTCGGCGCGATCCACGAGGTGTTGTCGGCGATCACCTTGGCGACACGCCGCCAGTCGGCGGGGTTCCAGCCCTCGGCTGCCGCCTGCACGCTGCCGTCGCCGCGCACGAACACGAACGCAGGCAGGGTGGCGAGGCCGAGCTGGCGCACGAATGCACGGTCGGGGTCGCAGAACACGAGGAACTGGTCGGCGAGCGGGCCGAGATAGGTGCGGGCGTCGTCGGCGCCACACGTGACGACCAGGTTGACGCGCACGTCGGCGCCGCGGAAGGCGTCGAGGACACGGGCGGCCGTGCCGAGGATCCACGAGCTCTCGTTGGTGTACGGGTCGAGCACGACGCTGGCGAGGTGGAACGTGGTGACCCACTCCTCGAGCGGGCGGGACTCGCCACCGATGGTGGTGAGGCTGAGGTCGAGGGCGACGTTGCTGGCGTGACCGGTCACGGGGGCAACGGTAGCGCAGGACCCCGCCGACCCGTCATCTCCGACCGTCCGTGGCCCCACCCTCTGACGGATGTCGGACCGACGTCGGGCGGCCTCGAGCGGTCTCCCGGCCTCGTGTCGCCGTGCGGGGCGGGTGGGGGCCGGTCGCCAGTAGCGTCGCAGGGGTGCACCCCATCGAGCACCTGCGGTACATCGCCCGGTCGAGCGGTGCCGACCAGCGGACGCTCGTGCACGAGACGGCATCAGCACTGCGGGCGCTCGGCGACGACCCGGCGGGTCTGCTGGTGGGTTGCCGCCGGCTGATCGAGCGCCACCCCGAGTCCGGCGCCCTGTGGTGGCTCGCCGCCACGCTGCTCACCTCGTCCGACCCGCGCAGCGCGGCCCGCCAGGCTGCGGCGACGGTCGTCGACGACACGACACCCGATGTGCTCGTCGCCGAACTGCCCGACGGGGTCACGGTGTGCGTGCTCGGGTGGCCCGACCTCGCGGGCGACGCGGTGATCCGCCGTGGCGACGTGTCGGTGGTCGCGGTCGACACGTCCGACGGCGGCCGGGGGAGCGAGCTCGCCACGGCGCGAGACCTCGTCCGGCGACTCGAGCAGTCCGAAGTCGATGTCGAGCTCGCGGCGGCCGCCGGCGTGGGTGCTGCGGCGACCTCGGTCGATGTGGTGCTCGTCGAGGCGTTCGCGGCATCGCCCGAGGCGCTGCTCGCCGAACGCGGGTCGTTGGCCGCAGCGTCCGCCGCCTACTGCGCGGGTGTGCCGGTGTGGGGTGTCGTCGGCCGCGGCCGCGTGCTGCCGGAGGCAGCGTTCGTCTCGGTCGCGGGACGTTCGACGGCGGCACGGCAACCGTGGGAGTCCAGGTTCGAGGTCGTGCCCCTCGCACTGCTGACCGACGTGGTCGACCACCGCGGTCGTCGCGCAGCGGCCTCGGCGCCGCTCGTGCCCGAGTGTGCGGCGGTGCCCGAGCTGCTGCGGCCCATCCGCTGAGCCGCCCACCGCTAGCGTGACGACGTGCGCCTCCTCGTCCGCAATGGCACCGTCGTGTCGCCCACCGGGCGAGTGGCCAACGACGTCCTCGTCGACGGCGAGACCGTCGTCGCGGTCGGAGCGCCCGGGTACTTCGATGCCCTGATCGGCGACGTCGAGGTCATCGACGCCACGGGCAAGTACGTGGTGCCCGGTGGTGTCGACGTGCACGTGCACATGGAGCTCCCGTTCGGCGACAGTGTCAGCAGCGACACGTTCGAGACGGGCACCCGTGCGGCCGCATGGGGTGGAGTGACGACGATCGTCGACATGCCCTGCCAGCGCAAGGGCGAGCGCGTCATGGACACACTCGCCACGTGGCACGCACGCGCCGAGGGCAACTGCGCAGTCGACTATGCGTTCCACCAGGTCATCGGCGACGTCACCGACGAGTCGCTCGCCGCGATGCGCCACCTCGTCGACCACGAGGGCATCACCAGCTTCAAGATGTTCACCGCCTACCCGGGCGTGTACTACGTCGACGACGGCGAACTGCTGCGCGCCCTGCAGGTGAGCGGCGAACTGGGCGCGATCATGCTGCTGCATGCCGAGAACGGCCCCGCCATCGACGTGCTCGTACAGCAGGCGCTCGCGCGTGGAGCGACCGATCCGGTGCAGCACTCGTACACGCGGCCGTCAGCGCTCGAGGCAGAGGCGGTGCACCGCGCGATCGTGCTCAGCCAGGTGGCCGGCAACGCGCCGATGTACGTGGTGCACATGTCGTCGGGCGAGGCACTCGAGGAGGTCGCGGCTGCGCGGCACCACGGTCGCAACGTGTTCGCCGAGACATGCCCGCAGTACCTGTGGCACACGCTCGAGGAGACGCTGGCACGCCCCGGTGGCGAACACTTCATCTGTACGCCGCCGCTGCGCAGCGCGCACGACCCGCAGTGGCCGGGCACCAACGTCGCCGGTCGGACCCCGCACCAGCACGGGCACCGCGCCGATCTGTGGAAGGGCCTGCGCATGAACGAGGTCGCCGTCGTGGCGACCGATCACTGCCCGTTCTGCAGCGCCGACAAGGTGCGTGGCACGACGTTTGCATCGGTGCCCAACGGCATCGGTGGTGTCGAGCACCGAATGGGTCTCGTCTACCAGGGTGTCGTGGCGGGCGAGCTGACGCTCGAGCGGTGGGTCGAGACCTGCAGCACCACACCTGCCCGCATGTTCGGTATGTACCCGCGAAAGGGCATCATCGCCCCCGGGAGCGATGCTGACCTCGTGGTGTTCGACCCGGCCGGCACCACGGTGCTCGGCGCAGCGACGCACCACATGAACATCGACCACTCGGCGTGGGAGGGATTCCGCCTCGACGGCAAGGTCGACACCGTGGTGTCGCGGGGCACGGTCGTGGTGCGCGGCGATCAGTACCTCGGTCGTGCAGGCCACGGCCGCTTCGTGCGCCGCGGCCTGTCGAGCTATCTCGTCTAGCGAGGGTCGTCCCGCGACTGCACGGAGGCGGCCCTCCTGGTCGATGGCCTCGAACCGCTCCCGGGCTCCCTCACTGACCACCGTGGCGCACTCGACGCGCACGCCGCTGGACGCGGCAACCGATTCGACCAACGCCCGTGGCAACGCGTTGCTGGTCGGAGTTCGAGGAACGGAACTCGGAGAGTTCTCTGGCTGAGGGGTTGACGATCGAACACGTGTTCGATATGATGCTCTCATGATGACGACGCCCGCACCGACCGCCGCAGGCGCGTTGCGGTCGGCGTTGGGTGTGATCGGTCAGGGGCTCGACGACGTCGCATCGGTCGAGTTGGCAGAGTTGCACGTGGATGATCTGGCTGCGGGCGCGGTGGCACTGCAGCGTCTTGCGGACCGGGTCCAGGTGGCGTTGGCGCGTGTGCTCGCCGAGGCGGACCGTGCCGCCGTGTGGCAGGGATCGGGTGCGAAGAACGCGGCCGGCTGGTTGGCGAACGCCACGAACACTGCGTACGGGTCCGCGGTCGACGCGCTGAAGCTGGGTGACACGCTCGACCAGAACGCCACGTTGGCGGCACGGGTCGATGCCGGTGAGATCTCGGTCGCGACCGCACTGTCACTCCACCAGGTGGTGATGGCACCGCCGGACCGGGCGACATCCGCGGACGTGGACCGGTTGGTCGAGATGTGTGTCGGTGCATCACCCGTCGATGCGCGCAAGGCGGCCGAGGTGTGGAAGGACGGTCACCGCTCGGCGAGCGCCGAACAGTTGGCGGCGGAGCGGTACGCGAAGCGCGCGGTCCGGTTCGCTGCCGAGGTCGACGGCATGGTCCGCACCACC
>JBMSSR010000050.1:0-13752 GCA_049424465.1 Ilumatobacteraceae bacterium | reverse complement strand
CAGAGTGACGGCATGTCGGGCAGCGACGAATCGACGGGACCGGCGACCGGGCACTACATCATCCGGGGTGGCGCAGCGGGGCGCGATCGCCTGCGGGTGCTGAGCAGGGTGATGCGCTCGAGCACCGAGCGATTCCTCGGACGGGTGTCGTTGCCGGCGGGATCCACCTGCCTCGATGCCGGGTGCGGCGGTGGTGAGGTGGCCCGGATGCTCGCCGCGCGGACGGGACTGACGGGACGTGTCGTCGGCATCGACATCGATCCGGTGCAACTCGACATCGTGCGAGCCGAGTGCGAGGAGGCTCGTCTCGACAACCTCGAACTCCGCCTCATGGATGTCGATCACCTCGACGAACAGGGTGCGTACGACCTGGTGTACTCGCGCTTCGTGCTCAGCCACCTCGCCGAGCCGCTGGCAGCACTCGCCGCGCTCGTTCGAGCCGGTCGGCCCGGTGGCACGATCGCTGTCGAGGATGTCGACTTCGCGGGCCACTTCTGCCATCCCGAGCATTCTGCGTTCAGCCGGTACTGCGAGATCTACGAGGCGTCGGCGACGGGTCGCGGCGTCGACCCCTTCATCGGTCGGCGCCTGCCAGCGATGTTCGCTGCGGTCGGCCTGCTCGACATCGAGGTGCACGTCGAGCAACCGGCGGGCTTCGATCCCGATGTGAAGGCAATGGCGCCGCTCACCATGGCAGCGATCGGCGAGGCCGTGGTGGCTGCGGGAGTCGTCACCGGTGACGAGGTCGAGCGTCTCGTCGAGCAGCTGTGGGAATTCGCCGAGCACCCACTCAGCATCATGAGCCTGCCGCGGATCGTGCAGGTGTCCGGGCGCGTGCCGTCCGGCTGAGCGGTCGCGAATGACTCGAGGCGTGGCGAGAGAGGTCAGGGGCAGGGCACAGCGCCTCGACCATCGGCGTCGGCCGTTCCCGTAGCCTTCGGATGTGACGCGCTATCTGATCTCGTTCGACGACGGGGCGATGGATTTCCTGCAGGGAGATCTCGCCGAGGTGGGGGAGGCTGCGCATCGTGTCCTCCGTGCAGCGAAGGCAGCGGGCATCTGGGTCACGGGCGGTGGACTGCAGCGGCAACAGGCGCACCTCGTCGAGCCCGACGGTCGTCGCCGACTGGGCGAGTTCCCGGAGACCAAGGCAGTGCTGGGTGGCTTCTGCATCGTCGACGTGTCGTCGCTCGACGAGGCGATGGAATGGGCGGCGCGGGTTGCCGCCGCATGCCGTTGCACCCAGGAGGTCCGCGTGCTCCTCGACGATCCCGAAGTGTGAGCCACGTCGGCGGGCGCCCACACGGCGGCCGTCGAGCGACCTGCCTCCAGCTGCAGTCTGCGGTCGTCGGTGGGGTGCCGTCAGTGCATCATCCGCCCGACCGCCTGCTGGCGTGAGTCACCGGCGAGGAACGCTGCCCGCACTGCCTCGCGGTCGGGTGCCGGCCGGTTCTGACTGAGCTTGCTCTTGCCCTCGATCGTGGTCACCCTGAGTTCGAGGCCGACGATCGCCGCCAACTGGCCGTCGATGAAGTCGGGGGGAGCGTCTGACACCGACCACGGCACAGCGCGGGTCGCCTCGTGACGGTCGGTGAGTTGTTCGACGATCCTGAGGAGGTCCTCGCGGCCCTCGACCTGTCTGAGGTTGCCATGCAGATGCACGATCGCGTAGTTCCAGGTCGGCACGACGCGTCCATGATCCTTCTTGCTCGGGTAGTGGCCGGGCGACACGTACGCGTCGGGTCCGTGCACGATCAGCAATGCGTCCGCGCCCGCTGCCACAGCATGGCGCTGCGGATTGGCTGCGGCGAGGTGGGCGCGAACCACGAGACCGTCGTCGGTGCGGTCGAGCAGGAAGGGCACGAACGAACTGTCGAGCCGATCACCCGAAGTGATGAGGTGTCCGACACCGACGCCGGCAGCGAGATCGGCCGCGGCGGCATCAGCCATCGTGAAGTGCTGGGGCACGTACATGCGGCGACGCTAGTAGTCGCCGCATGTACGAGAGGCCCCGCGCGGCCGCCGGTCGTCTACGACCGGTCAGGGCGGGGCGTGCCCGGCAGGAGGCGACGGGGACCAGGGCCCTCGACGGCCATCGCGTCGTCCCGGTTGACGAGCGCGCAGCGGTCGAACGACAGGCACCCGCAGCCGATGCACGTCCACAGGTCGTCGCGGATGCGCTCCATGTACTCGATCTGCTGGGTCAGCACCTCGTGCCACCGAGTCGCGACACGCGCCCAGTCCTGCTCCTTCGGGGTCCGCTGCAGAGGGAGTTCGTCGAGCGCCCCCTTGATCGTGGCGAGCGGGATACCAGCGCGCTGTGATGCCCTGATGAACGCAAGCCGGCGGAGGACGTCGCGTGCGTAACGCCGCTGGTTGCCGGCGCTGCGGACGCTGGCGATCAACCCCTCTCGCTCGTAGAAGTGCAGCGCCGACACGGTGATCCCGCTGCGGGCCGCGACCTGGCCGATGGACAACTGGTCGGATGACTTCAGGGCGGGTGGCATCACGGCGCCATTGTGCTTGACCTCAAGTCGGGTTGAGGTGCGATGGTGTGGCACCCGTACAAAGGAGTCCGACGTGGACCAGTTCATGGTGCTCTGCACCTTCAGGCAGGGAACGGTGATGAGCGAGGTGTTCGCGGTCGTCGCCGACGAGCAGGCCGCTGTTGCGCGCCTGACGGAGGAGGGGCGGCTCGGCGAGATCCGACTGTCGATGGCGAGGGGCGCGGTGTTCATCGAGGCCTTTGCCGAGTCGGCCGAGCACGCGGCGGACGTGGTGGCGTCGCTGCCGATGGCGAGGTGGTGGGACATCGACGTGTTCCCGATCGCTGCACCGCCTGTCCAGGGTGGTGCGGCATGAGCGCCTTCACCGCCGCGGAGGTCGCCTACCTTCGGTCGCAGCCGCTGATGCGGTTCGCCTCTGCGTCACCCACGGGACGACCCGACGTCGCGCCGGTCGTGTTCGAGCTGCAGGGTGACGACATCGTCACGTCCGGCTTCGACATCACTCACACGGTGCGGTACCGCAACATCCAGGCCAACCCCCGGGCGACCGTGGTCGTCGACGACCTTGCGTCCACCAACCCGTGGTCGCCGCGCGGCATCAAGGTCATCGGCACCGCCGTCATCGAGGACGTCGCAGGTTCGCCAAGGTTCCGGATCACCCCGGAGGTGATCATCAGCTGGGCCATCAACGACACGACGCCGGGCATCCCGACGATGGAGCGCCGCACGGTTGGTTGACCTCGTTCGTGTCGCTGCTGCCCACCGACATGGCGCGGCGACGTCGCCCGTGATGCTCGGAGGGGCCGACTAGCGTTGCCGCATGCCTGAGGAAAAGGTGAAGGGGCCGGCGTCGTACTTCCCCTCGATCGAGAAGAAGTACGGCAAGCCCATCTCGCACTGGAAGTCGTTGCTGAAGAAGATGCCGGCGTCGACACATTCGCAGATGGTCGCGATGCTGAAGACCGACCACGCAATGGGGCACGGGCACGCGAACGCGATCGTTGCCGACTTCCGGCGAGAGCAAGGTCTCTAGTCGCCGCACGTCGCACCGCTCTGCAGGGTTGACTGTGGGGATGGGTGAAGAGTTCGAGGATCGAGATCTGTCCGAGTCGGTGTTCTGGGGCGTCAACCTCCAGCGCACCATGTTCCGTGATGCCGACCTGTCCGGCGCCACGTTCTTCCACACGATGTGGAACGACGTGACGGTCGACGGCGAGGTTCACGGGCTCGTGGTGAACGGCGTCGATGTCACCGACTTCGTACACGCCCACGACCGGTGGTACCCGTTGCGCTACCAACTGTCACCCTCGACCGGTGACGGCATCCGTTCGGCGTGGGCGACACTCTCGGCCGAGTGGGCGCAACTGCTCGAGCGTGTGTCGCGTAGCGATGCCGGTCTGGCGGCAGCGTCCGTCAACGGCGAGTGGTCGCTGCGTGACACGCTCCGCCACCTGTTGTTCGCAATGGACAAGTGGTTCACCTGGCCGCTGCTGGGAGATCGAACGTTCGCGCCGCTCGGGCTGCCGAACACGGGGTCGCAGGGTGGAGACTGGCCAGGGCTCGACATGTCGTTGCAGCCCGACCTCGGTGAGGTGCTGCACGCGTGGGCCGCCCAGCGCGAACGGTTCGATCGTTTCATCGCTGGTCTCGAGGTCGACTCGTTGCCCGACACCGTCGAGGTCCTCGAGAACGGCACGGTGCCCGGCGTGATGTGCTTCCACGTCGTGCTGGAGGAGGAGTTCGAGCACCTCCGGTACGCCCTCCGCGATCTCGCCACACTCGGCCTCGCCGAGGACTGATGCGGCGTCGTCGTCGTAGTCGACGCGACTACCGTCCGCGGTGTGCCTGACGACATCGTTCCCGACGACAAGAACTGGACCTGGGTGCTCGAGCAGCGCTGTGGGGAGTGCGGCTACGAGGCTTCCTCGTTCGACGCGGCGCTGGCCGGTGCCGCCGTGCGCGACCTGGCAGTGCGGTGGGCCGCGGTGCTCTCGCAGCGCGACGTAGCGGTGCGGCCACGAGCCGGTGTGTGGTCGCCGCTCGAGTACTCGTGTCACGTGCGTGACGTCTTCCGCATCTTCGATCGCCGCCTCGAGCGGATGCTCGAGGAGGAGACGCCGGCGTTCGAGAATTGGGACCAGGACAGGACGGCCGTCGACGACGACTACGCCGGCCAGGACCCCGTGCGCGTCGCGGCCGAACTCGTCATTGCAGGTGCTGCGCTGGCCACCAGGTTCGACACCGTGGCCGGTGCGCAGTGGTCACGGCGCGGCATCCGCAGCGACGGCGCAGAGTTCACGGTGCGGTCCATCGCCAAGTACCTGATGCACGACCCCGTGCACCATCTGTGGGACGTCGGAGCTGCGGTGCCCGGTCTGGCGATGTCGACGCACCGCACGCTGGCCGTCGACGCCAACAATTCGACGTGGGAACTGCTCGGGGTGTCAGCAGTCGATCGAGGTGATGCCGGCGACGAGGAGATGACACGACGTGCGTATGCGGCCGCCTACCACTGGCAACGGGCTGTGGGTAGCTCCCCCGCGAACGCGGCGCGTGCCGACTGGCTGCTGTCGCGCGTGTGGGCCGTTCGTGGCGTCGGCGACCTGGCGCTGCACCACGCGCGTCGTTGCATGACGACGTGTGACGCCGCCGGTCTCGCTGACTTCGATCTGGCCTATGCGCACGAGGCACTGGCCCGTGCCCATGCGTGTCGGGGTGAGGTGGAGGAGGCCCTGCGCCAGCGGGAGCTCGCCCGCCGGGTGCCGATCGAGGACGCGGAGGACAAGGCGGTGGTCGACGCCGATCTCGACGCCGAGCCCTGGTTCGGGGTGCAGTAGCCGGGACGAGGTGCGTGGTCATGCACCGGCGTACGCTCGGAACGTGGATCTCTCGTTCGAGGGCGTGGTGTTCGAGTGGCGGGGGCCTGCACCCTTCTACTTCGTCGCGCTGCCCGCGCACGAGGCGCGCGAGGTGTCCGACATGGCCGCCGAGGTGACCTATGGCTGGGGGATGATCCCGGTGACCGCGCAGGTCGGCGCCACGAGGTTCACGACCTCGCTCTGGCCGAAGGACGGCACCTACTACCTGCCGATGAAGGACGCTGTCCGGCGCGCCGAGCGCATCGACCTCGGGGATTCGGTGCGCGTCGAACTGGACCTGCGCTTCCGCTGAGCGCCCGGCTCAGCCAGCGACGGCGGCCTCGAATGCGGCGATGTCCATGCGGCGCATCGACATCATCGCGGCGAACGCGCGACCAGACGCAGCGGCATCACTGTGGCCGAGGAAGTCGGAGAGGCGGCGCGGCACGATCTGCCAGCTGACACCCCAGCGGTCCTTGCACCAGCCGCACATGCTCTCCTCGCCGCCATCGGCGACCAGGGCGTCCCAGATGCGGTCGATCTCGTCCTGGGTGTCGCAGTGCACCTGGAACGACACGGCCTCCGAGTGCGGGAACTGGGGGCCACCGTTCAGGGCGACGAAGGGCTGCCCGAACAGCGCGAACTCGGCGGTCAGCACGGTGCCCTCCGGCTGCTGCCCACCGGCGGGGTAGTACGAGACAGCGCCGAGCGACGAGTCGGGGAACAGCGACGCATAAAACGTCGCCGCCTCCAGCGCGTCGTCGTCGAACCAGAGGAACGTGGTGACACCGGTGATGGCCATCGGGCGACACTAGGCCGTCGCCGGGTGCTACTGCGGTCGCTCGCTACGCTCCGGCGATGGTCGACATCCGCCCGATCGAGGCTGCTGAGTTCTCGTACGCCGTCACGGTGACGAGCCGAGCGTTCTGGCCCGACCCGCTGTTCGGGTTCTTCGCCCGGTCGGCGCTGCACGAGCACCAGCTGATGCCGGTCTTCATCGCGGCGACGATGCGCGACTGCCGGCGCCACGGTGAGATTGACGTCGCGGTCCGTGACGGTCGCGTCGTGGGGAGCGCATCGTGGCTCGGACCCGACCTGTTGCCGCAATCGACGGCGCGTCAACTTCGGCTCGGAGCAGCGTGCGCCGGTGCGCTCGTGCGCGGGCGCAACAGAGTGACGGGCATGCGACTGCTCGACCTGACCCAGCGGCAGCACCCGCACGAGCCGCACCGCTATCTCGCCCTCCTCGGCGTCGACCCGTCCGCGCAGGGATCGGGCATCGGCCGTGCGCTGCTCGAGCCTCGCCTGCAGCAGGCCGACACCGAGGGGCTGCCGGTCTTCCTCGAGACCCAGAAGCGCGAGAACCTGTCGTTCTACGCACGCTTCGGGTTCGTGGTCCGCGCCCAGCTGCAGGTGCGCGACAGCCCGACGGTGTGGCACCTCTGGCGCGAGCCGCGGGGCTGAGGCCCCGTCGTAGGGTGATGTGATGGCCGCATCGAAGACGTCACCGCGCGCTGCGTCAGCATCACCAGCGCCCTCGTCCGGCGTGACGGCGGTCGACCGGCGGTTGGCAACGATCCGCGAGCCACACCGCTCGACGCTGCTCGCCCTGCGCGCCACGCTGCGCGAGCTGCTGCCGCACGCCGAGGAGTGCCTCAAGTACGGCATGGCGGCGTTCACGGTGCAGGGCAAGGGCGTCGCCGCCTATGACGCCTTCACGAACCACTGCTCGTACTTTCCGATGAGCGGTGGGGTGCTGTCGACACTGGACGGCCTGCCCGCAGGTGCTGTCGCCAGTAAGGGGACGCTGCAGTTCGCCATCGACAAGCCGCTGTCAAAGGCGTTCGTCCGGCGACTGGTACGCGCCAGGCTCACCGAGATCTCCGATGTCCGCAACGGCAGGCGCATCGACTTCTACGACGACGGCGCGGTGAAGGCGGCGGGCTCGATGAAGGACGGCGAGCTGCACGGTGCGTGGCGGTGGTACCGCACCGATGGCTCGCTGATGCGCACCGGGCGGTTCGCCAACGGTGAGCAGGTGGGTACGTGGGAGACGTTCGACCGGGCGGGTCGACTGGTGAGGACCACCCGGTTCTGAGGTGGTTGCTGCGGGCGGCGAGTCAGCGCTCGTCGGCCCTGACGGCCGAGTCGGCGGCCGCCGCGCGGTAGATGCCGGTGGCCATGTAGGACGTCTCGGTGCGCCGGCGAGCGTCGTACACCGATGCCCGCACCGCGTGCAGTCGAGGGGTATCCGGCTCGGCGAGGACGGCCATCTCCGCAAGGTGGCACGCGAGGCGCAGGTCGCCCGACGCGGCGAGTGACTCGGCGCGCGCAGCGAGGACGTCGGCACCCCCGGCGAGTGCGGCCATCTCGCGCGCGAGGTCGGCCTCGCGCGCCGGCTTCAGGTTGGCCGGGTTGCCGTCGTACCACCCGCCGTACAGGCGCCACAGGTTGCGCACCACGAACTCGGGCTCGTCGTACGTGGGCTTCAGGTACGGCTTGTCGGCGAGGTGCTGCGGCAGGCGAACCTCGTGGATCACGTCATCCAGCCGCGCACCGCTGTTCATCAGCGCCAATGTCTGGTCGTGCAACGACTCGAGCGCCTCGGCAGTGTCGGTGAGCACCCGGTGCACGCGCTCGGCACCAGCCAGGGCAGGGCCGTGTGCGGGGAGCAGCAGTTCGGGTCCGAGCGCCGCCATCTCGCGCAGCGCGACCGCCCAGTCCCAGGCGTACCGCTGCACCTTCTGCGGGTTGCCGGCGTTGGGGAACTGCCAGATGAAGAGGTCGCCGACGCAGAGCGCACGGTGCGACGGCACCCATGCCCACGTGTGGTCGTCGGTCTCGCCGCGTGCGTGGTGCAGGTCGAACCCGACGTCGCCCACGGTGAGCTGCAGTGTGTCGCGATACGTCAACTCGGGGTCGACGTACTCGGTCGGCCACATCGGTGCGGGGAGCCGGAACTGCCGCATGTTGATGTGACCGTTGTAGCCGTTGGTGAGTTGATAGCGGGTGAACCGGTCGTGGACGGCCTCGTGGCCGACGTAGCGAATCGGTCGGTGACCCCTCGAGACCGCGTCGGCATCGAACGCCGGTGCCCCGGTGACGTGGTCGACGTGCCCGTGGGTGTACACCGCAGTGTGTACCGGTGCGGTCCGCCATGCCCGGAGGTGGTCGAGGACGGTCGGTGCCGACAACGCGTGCGAGACGTCGAAGACCACGAGCCCGTCACCGGTGTCGAACGAGACGACGTTGCTGAACGCCTCGACGAGCGCGACCCCGTTCGCCACCTCCTCGGCATGCCCAGCGGCGACGCTGAAGACACCCTTCATGGTGAGCGGCTCGTCACCGTCGGCCCATCTCGCCGAGCGCTCGAGCATGCTGCTGGTCGTCATCGAGACCCCCCGTCCGCTGTGCCGCCGACGCTACTGCGGTGGGCGCGGCGACTGGCGGCCCACCACCGTGCCGACTGCGGCACCCCCGAGGCCGGCGACGACGATGCCGAACAGACGCGTGCCGAGTGCGATGTCGAGCCGGGCGACGTTGACACCCGCTGCCACCGCGACCGCACCGCACGCTGCCACCACGACCCGGGTAGCGAAGCGCCGGGGGCGGCGGACGATCGCGACGATGCTGACGATGCCGGCCGCGAGGGTGCCGAGCAGGATGATCGTTGCCAACAGGGCGAGGCTCTCCACACGACGATCAGAGCACATCCGGCACTGCTGCGGGAGTGAGGCGCCCGCCATCGTCGTCGCGGCGTCGGTCGGTAGCCTCTCGGGGGTGTCGTCGCCCGCCACGCTCACACACCTGCAGCGCCTCGAATCCGAGTCCATCCACATCATCCGCGAGGCGGTGGCCGAGGCCGAACGGCCGGTGATGCTGTACAGCATCGGCAAGGACAGTTCGGTCATGCTGCACCTCGCGATGAAGGCCTTCGCCCCGGCCCCGCTGCCGTTCCCGCTGCTGCACGTCGACACCACCTGGAAGTTCCGCGACATGTACGCATTCCGTGAGCAGGCAGCGCAGCGGTACGGCGCCGACCTCATCGTGCACATCAACCCTGACTGCGTGGCGCGGGGGATCAACCCGTTCGACCACGGCTCGGCGCTGCACACCGACCTCTGGAAGACAGAGGGGCTCAAGCAGGCACTCGACCGTCACGGGTTCGACCTCGCGTTCGGCGGCGCCCGGCGGGACGAGGAGAAGTCGCGGGCCAAGGAGCGGGTGTTCTCGCTGCGCAGCGCGCAGCACCAGTGGGACCCCAAGCGCCAGCGTCCCGAGCTGTGGTCGCTGTACAACGCCCGACACGCGCCGGGAGAGTCCGTTCGTGCGTTCCCGCTCTCGAACTGGACCGAGCTCGACGTGTGGCAGTACGTGCACCTCGAGCAGATCCCGGTGGTGCCGCTCTACTTCGCTGCGCATCGCCCGGTCGTCGAGCGGGGCGGCACGCTGATCATGGTCGACGACGAACGCATGCGGCTCGAGCCGGGCGAGCAGCCACAGTTGCGCTCGGTTCGATTCCGCACGCTCGGCTGTTACCCGCTCACCGGCGCGGTCGAGTCGACGGCCGACACCGTGGTGGACGTCGTCCGAGAGATGCTGCTCACCACGACGTCCGAGCGGCAGGGGCGCATGATCGACCACGACCAGTCGGGCTCGATGGAGAAGAAGAAGCAGGACGGGTACTTCTGATGGCCCACCAGTCATCGCTCATCGCGACCGACATCGAGGCATATCTCGAGGCACAGAACCACAAGGGACTGCTTCGATTCATCACGTGCGGCAGCGTCGACGACGGCAAGAGCACACTGATCGGGCGGATGCTCTACGAGTCGCACCTCGTCTTCGACGACCATCTGCGCGCGCTCGAGGCCGACTCGAAGCGGGTCGGCACGCAGGGTGACGACCTCGACATGGCGTTGCTGCTCGACGGTCTCCAGGCCGAGCGCGAACAGGGCATCACCATCGACGTGGCGCACCGTTACTTCAGCACCGAGCGCCGGACGTTCATCGTGGCTGACACCCCTGGTCACGAGCAGTACACGCGCAACATGGTGACCGGCGCGTCGACCGCCGACCTCGCGGTCATCCTCATCGATGCGCGCAAGGGGATCGTCGTGCAGACGCGGCGCCACTCGTACCTGGTGGCACTGCTGGGAATCCGGCACGTCGTGGTCGCCGTCAACAAGATGGACCTCGTCGACTGGTCACGTGACGTGTACGTGCGCATCGAGACCGAGTACCGCGAGTTCGCCTCCCGGCTCGGGCTTGAGGAAGTGACCGTCGTGCCGGTGTCCGCACTGCACGGCGACAACGTCGTGCACCCGAGCACGCGTGCGCCGTGGTACTCGGGGCCGACGGTGATGGAGCACCTCGAGACGGTGCCGGTAGATGACGATGCCGCTGGCCGCGCCTTTCGCATGTGGGTGCAGTGGGTGAACCGCCCATCGCTCGACTTCCGCGGGTTCGCCGGCCGCATCACCGGCGGCGTGCTGCACGTCGGCGACCGTGTCCGGGTGCAGCCATCGGGTGTCGAGACCGCCGTGGCACGCATCGTCACGGCAGACGGCGACCTTCCCTCGGCCTGTGCCGGCCAGTCGGTCACCATCACGACGACCGACGAGGTCGACGTCGCCCGGGGTGACCTGCTGGCAACTGCGGCCGACCCAGCGGGCACGGCGGACCAGTTCGAGGCCACGGTGGTGTGGATGGACGAGCAACCGATGCTGCCCGGCCGCCCCTATCTCATGAAGATCGGGACGCGAACGGTCGGGCTGACCGTGTCGCACCCGAAGTACCGGGTCAACGTCAACACGCTCGAGCACCTCGCCGCCACGACACTGGGCCTCAACGAGATCGGTGTGTGCAACCTCTCCCTCGACCGTGTCGTGCCGTTCGACCCATATGACCAGCAGCGCGAGACCGGGGCGTTCATCATCATCGACCGGCTCACCAACGCCACGGTCGGTGCGGGCATGCTGCACTTCGCGCTCCGTCGCTCGCAGAACATTCACTGGCAGGCGGTCACCGTCGACCGAGACGCTCGTGCTGGGCTGAACGGTCACCGGCCCGCCGTGGTGTGGTTCACCGGGCTGTCCGGGTCGGGCAAGAGCACGATCGCCAACCTGCTCGAGGCCCGTCTGCACGCGGACGGTGTGCGGACGTACCTGCTCGACGGCGACAACGTGCGCCACGGGCTCAACCGCGACCTCGGTTTCACCGACGCGGACCGAGTCGAGAACATCCGTCGTGTGGCCGAGGTCGCTCACCTGATGGCTGATGCCGGGCTGGTGGTGCTCGTGTCGTTCATCTCACCGTTCCGCGCCGAGCGGGCGATGGCCCGCGAGCGTGCTGGTGAGATCGACTTCGTCGAGGTGCACGTCGACACGCCACTCGCGGTCGCCGAATCTCGCGACCCGAAGGGCCTCTACGCGAAGGCCCGTCGCGGCGAACTGGCCAACTTCACCGGGGTCGACTCGCCGTACGAGGCACCCGACACTCCCGAGGTACGCATCGACACGACGGCGACGGCTGCGGCGGACGCAGCGCTCGAGGTGCACGCCGAACTGGTGCGCCGCGGCGTCGTGCACGGCTAACGCGGCCGTCGAACGTCGCTTCAGTCCTCGAACCGCCAGCCGCTGGGATCACGGCCGAGCTCGGCGTACCGGCGGGTGATCCACACCGGGACCTCCATGTCGCCACCGGCGAGCAGGGTGGCCACCTGTTCACCGTCCTCTGCCCAGACGTGGCAGGTGTTGACGTTCATCATCATCGCCTGCTGTCGCGCCGCATCGGTGCGGAATGCCGACGCGTCGCCTCCTGCGCTCGGGCTGCGCCGGTCGACCATCATGCGCAGCGACCACATCGACTGGATCGCCACCGGTGCCATGGCCTGCAGCAGCGCAGTGGTGTGCGTGCACCCACGCGGCCCGCCGAACAGCTCGCGCACCTTGTGGGTGAAGCCGCGGGCGATGGACAGGCCGATGAGGTTGCGGTAGTGGTCCTCGATGCGCGGGCATGCGGTATGCGGGTGGGTCTCGAGCACGGCGCGGGCGTCGAGGATCTCGAACGACGGGACAGCAACTGTCATGTCGACGACCATGTGGTGCACCGTGAGCGGCTCGTCGTCATCGGGGACGTACAGGCCCGGCGGCTTCTGGTCGCGCAGGGCACCCCTCACGAGCAGCGTCTGATCATCCTTGCGATAGGCGCGCACGACGTAGCACCGCTCGTGCACGAGGTCTGCGTCCGGATCGACCCCGTCGGGGTGCGGCGTGATGTCGTCGAGGAACTCGTGCATGCACCGACTGTACGGCGGGCAGCCGCACAGGCCCGAACTGCAGGTCCGCCCGTCGTGGCGGCCTCAGCCGGCAGCGAGTGCGTCGAGCAACGTGTTCCACGCGAGGGTGGCGCACTTGATGCGCACGGGGAACTTCACCACACCCTGCAGCGCCTCGAGGTCGCCGAGCGTGACCGACGGGTCCGCCTCGATGGGGTTGCCGTCGTCATCGGGGATGCTCATCATCGCCTTGAACCGGCGAACGAGGGCCTCGACCTCGGCGATGGGGCGGCCCTTGACGGCCTGGCTCATCATGCTGGCCGAGCTCTGCGAGATGCTGCACCCCGAGCCACCGATGCGTACGTCGGCGACGACGCCGTTCTCGACCTGCAGGTAGACCTCGATCTCGTCGCCGCACAGCGGGTTGTGCCCGACTGCCACGCGGGCGGGCGGCGTCTCGAGCGTGCCGCGGTTGCGCGGATTGCGGTGGTGGTCGAGGATGATCTCTCGGTACAGGTCGTCGAGTCCGGGCATTCGGTGTCTCCTGTGGTTGCGGACAGTCTGCCCTACCGACCGAAGACGTCGGTGGCGCTGTCGAGGGCGTCGGCGAGTGCGTCGACGTCGCTGCGGTCGTTGTACACGTAGAAGCTGGCCCGTGCGGTGGCGTTGACGCCGAGCAGGCGCATCAATGGCTTGGCGCAGTGGTGGCCGGCACGTACGCACACGTTGTGCTGGTCGAGGACCTGGCTGAGGTCGTGGGGGTGAATGTCGCGGAAGGCGAGGCTGAATGTCGCGCCGCGTACCTCGACATTGCGCGAGCCGTGCAGCGAGATGTCGTCACCGAACCGCTCGGTGAGGGTCGTGAGCGCGTACGACGCGAGGTCGACCTCGTGACGGCGCACCTGGTCCATGCCGAGGCCGGACAGGAAGTCGACGGCGGCACCGAGGCCGACGACCTCGACGATCGGCGGGGTACCCGCCTCGAACTTGGCCGGTAGCTCGGCGCAGGTGAAGCCGTCGAGGCGGACGTCGCTGATCATGTTGCCGCCGCCGAGGATCGGTGGCATTGCATCGAGCAGCGACTCGCGTCCCCACAGCACGCCGACCC
>JBMSSR010000049.1:0-14011 GCA_049424465.1 Ilumatobacteraceae bacterium | reverse complement strand
CCCGTCGAGATGTCGGCGTGCTCGGCGGCGAAGTCGGGGCAGCTCTTGCAGCCGGTGCGCGTCCACTGGTGGCATTCCTTGAGGTCGATCTCGTGGTACGAGCCGTCCTTCATCCAGATCTGGAAGACGCCCTTGATGTTCATCTTCACCATGTCCTGCTTCTTCAGGCCGTACTTGGCCTCGAACAGCTCGGGGAAGATGGCGTCGTCGAACGTCTTGCTGCACAGCAGGCCGATGTTGAACAGGAACGGCTTGCTGACCTTGCCGGCCTTGCGGTCCCACATCGTGGGCGGCGAACTGGTCTGGCAACCCATGCCGACGAGCGCGAGGCGCGACAGTCCCTGCTCCTTGGCCTCGCGCAGTGCGAGCGGGTTGGCGCAGTACGTGTAGCGGCTGCCGGCCGTGGCGAGGACCTCGTCGGGCGTGCGGGCGAGGACAGGCTTGGCCTTCCACGCGTCGTCGTCCTCGACGCCGCTGACCAGTGCGGCGTCGATGTAGTCGTTCTCGAGCAGCCACACGAGCATCGCGCTGACGAAGCCGCCGTCCTGACCGCGCTGGTGCTGGGTGCTGTCGGTGGCGCGGGTGAGCAGGAGCTGGCGCCAGATGCCGGACATCTCGTCGGGCTCGCGGGTACGGCCGAACAGGTGCATGTCGGCACTGGGCTCCCATGCGCGAAATCGTGGGCACGCGCGGGTGCACGTGGTGCAGCCCTTCTCGCCGTGCACGCAGTTGTCGAGCCCGAGCTCCTCCTCGAGGTGGAACGGCTTGTACTTGCCCTCTTCGTGCTCGTAGCCGATGACGTCGTGCGGGCAGGTGACGACGCAGCCGGCGCAGCCCGTGCACAGGCCGGTGGTGATCACCTCGGCGTAGAGCTCTTTCCACTGCGCCGTCCAGCGACCTGCCTGGGCGGGGGTCTCGAGGGTGTCGGTCATGGCCGAACCCTAGGTCGTCGGCGCGGCACCGGATGCGCCCGGGCGGTGTGAGCGGTGTGGCCCGACCGAGGGGTCCCGTGTTCACCGGGCCGATCCAAGGGCGAAACACGCCGGAAACATCGGGCAGGCACCGTGTCGTCCTCGCCCACTCACCGGAGGACGATCATGGACGCCGCCACGCCCGGCAACGTCGCCTGGATCCTGACATCAGCTGCCCTCGTGCTGTTCATGACGCCGGGGCTCGCGTTCTTCTACGGCGGCATGGACCGCACGCGAAACGTGCTGAACATGCTGATGATGAACTTCTACTGCGTGCTGATCGTGCCGGTGCTGTGGGCGCTGGTCGGCTACTCGCTCGCCCAGGTGCCGTTCGAGAACGACATCATCGGTGGGTTCGGTGCGTGGATGCTCGACGGTGTGGGCATCGGTGACGGTGGTGTCGGACTGGCGACGATCGCCTATCTCGGCATGTTCGCCGCCATCACGCCGGCCCTCATCAGCGGCGCGGTGGCCGACCGGATGAAGTTCTCGGCGTGGGCCGTGTTCGTGCCCGTGTGGTCGCTGGTCGTGTACGTGCCGGTGTTCAAGTGGGTGTTCGGTGGCTGGCTGGGCCAGCGCGGCTCGCTCGACTTCGCGGGCGGTACTGCCATCCACGTCACGGCCGGCATCGCCGCCCTTGCGGCCGTGCTGGTGCTGGGGCCGCGACGCGGGTGGCCGCAGGAGGGACACCCGCCGCACAGCATGCCGCTGGTGATGATCGGGACGGGCATCCTGTGGTTCGGGTGGTTCGGCTTCAACGCCGGGTCGGCGCTGGGCGCGAACGGATTGGCAGCGCAGGCGTTCATGAACACGTTCCTCGCCGCCGCTGCGGGTGGGCTCGCGTGGGTCGTCGTCGAGTGGCGGCGTGACGGCCACCCCACCAACCTCGGCGCGGCATCGGGCATCGTGGCGGGCCTCGTGGCCATCACGCCGGCCGCCGGGTACGTCTCGGGCGCGAGTCCGTTGTGGATCGGCCTCATCGCGGGCGTCGTGTGCTGCTACACGGTGCGGCTGAAGACTCGCCTCCGGTACGACGACGCGCTCGATGTTGTCGGTGTGCACCTCGTCGGAGGGCTCGTCGGCTCGCTCCTCGTCGGCGTGTTCGCCGACCCCGACTTCTTCGGCGGCTCGTTCTCGTCCGGCCTGCTGTTCGGCGGCGGCGTCCGTCTGCTCGGTGAGCAGGCACTGGCCAATGGCGTCGCGATCGTGTGGTCGTTCGGGATGACCTTCGCGATCATGAAGGTGCTCGACATGGCGATGGGTGTTCGTGTCGACGCCGAGGCCGAGGCGACAGGCCTCGACCTCGCACTGCACAGCGAGACCGCATACCACTCCGGTGGACTGTTCTGACCCGGCACGAGGAGATGTGACGACATGAAACTGATCACGGCGATCATCAAGCCCTTCAAGCTCGACGACGTGAAGTCCGCGCTGCGCGAGGCCGGACTGGAGGGCATGACGGTGAGCGAGGTGCGCGGATTCGGGCGCCAGGGCGGGCACACCGAGACCTACCGCGGTGCCGAGTACACCATCGACTTCGTGCCCAAGGTGAAGGTCGAGATCGTCGCCGAGGACGACCGCGTCGATGCGTTGGTGGACGTGCTCGTCGATGCGGCGCGCAGCGGCAAGATCGGCGACGGCAAGGTCTGGGTGACACCGGTCGAGTCGTTGGTGCGCATCCGGACCGGCGAGTCCGGCCCGGCAGCGGTGTGACGCGGCTCGAGCCGAGGGGGCGACGGCCATGAGGCCCGTCGATGCGGCGACGATCCGCCGCGTGCGCGCCCAACTGGTGGGTGACCCCGACCTCGCGGGTCGCTCGCTGGCGCGACGGCTGTCGCAGCAGGCCGACTCGTGGTTCGAGAGCCTGTCGGGCCACCTCCCCGAGGGCTGGGCCGTGATGGCGACGGGCGGCTACGCCCGAGGAGTGCTCGCGCCGGGCAGTGACATCGACGTCGTGCTGGTGCATGGACCCAAGGACGCCGAGGCGCGCGTGCGTGAGGTCGCCGAGCTGCTGTGGTACCCGTTCTGGGATGCGGGGCTGAAGCTCAGCCCCGGTGCACACTCACCGAAGTCGCTGATGGCCCTGGCTGCGGCAGAACTGGACACTGCGACGTCGCTGCTGTCGGTGCGCTGTCTGGCCGGTGACACGGCCGCGGTGGCCGACGTGCAGTCGATGGCGAGGGCGCAGTGGCAGCAGCGACCGTTCGTGTGGCTGCAGCGCCTCGTCGACAGCGCGCAGCAGCGGTGGGCGAAGACGGGTGCGGTGGCTTCGCTGCTCGAGCCCGACCTGAAGGACGGGCGCGGTGGGCTGCGCGATCACGACATGATGCGATGGGCGCTGCGCACCGAGCGCCCCGATGTGGCGGCGTGCCTCGAGGAGCCGTTCGACGACCTCGCCGGCCCGGCAGAGATGCTGCTGGCGGCGCGCTGCGAACTGCATCGTGCGACCGGCCGGGCGAACAACGTGTTGCTGCTGCAGGACCAGGACCGTGTGGCCGAGACGATGGGGTTCGCCGATGCGGACGCGTTGATGCGCACCATCGCAGGGGCGGCGCACGCCATCGAGTGGGCGGGCGAGCGGTTCTGGACGCGGGTTGCGGCACTCGCCGCATCGGGAGGTCGCTCGTCGCGTGCCCGTCGAGTGGTGCCGACGCCGATCGCGGACGGTGTGGCCGAGGTGGACGGCGAGGCACAGGTGGTGGACGGGGCGGACGTCGACGAGCAGTCGTTCGTGTTCCGCTTCGCGGCAGCGGCGGCGCATGCCGGCATCCCGATGTCGAGCCGCTCGCTGCGCGTGCTCGCGAGCCGCGGCACACCTCCGGGCGAGGACTGGACCGAGCGCACCCGGCAGGCCTTCGTCAGCCTGCTGGGCTCGGGCGAGTGGCTGGTGCCGACTGCAGAGGCACTCGAGCGCTACTCGCTGCTCAGCCGCTTCCTCCCCGAGTGGCGAGTCGTGCGCAGCCTCCCGCAGCGCAACGCGTTCCACCGGTTCACCGTCGACCACCACCTGCTGCAGACGATCGCCAACGCGGCGTCGTTCGTGCGCGACGTGAAGCGCCCCGACCTGCTGCTCGTCGGCGCGCTGATGCACGACCTCGGCAAGGGCCGGCCCGGCGACCACACCGAGGTCGGGGTCGAGTTGTGCGACGTGGTGCTGCGACGGATGGGCTTCGACGAGGGTGACCGACGTGTGGTCACGCAGATGGTGCGCCACCACCTCCTGCTCGCCGAGACTGCGACGCGCCGCGACCTCAGCGACCCGCGCACGGCAGCCAATGTCGCCGAGGCGGTCGGCGACCTCGGCACGCTCGAACTGCTGCGGGCGCTCACCGAGGCCGACAGCCTGGCCACGGGCCCGTCGGCATGGTCGGCGTGGAAGGCGAGCCTGATCGACGAACTCGTCGACCGCGCGGCAGACGTCATCCGACACGGAGCGCCCGAGAAGGTGGTCGTCGTCGTGCCGCCCGACCTGGCCCGGCTCGCCAGTGCGTCGGCCGCGGACGGCGCGGTGCGTGTCGAGCACGTCGACACACCCGACGCACACCTGCTGCGCATCGCGGGTGCCGATCGCTCGGGACTGTTCGCCACGATCACCGGTGTGCTCGCGCTGCGTGGCCTCGATGTCGTCGGCGCCACCGCCGTCACCCTGATGGAGGGTGGGTCGGCGACGGCCATCGACGAGTTTCGTGTGGCGCGGCGCGACGACCGTGACATCGCGTGGGACCGGGTCGAGCGCGACCTCGTCGCTGCGCTCGGGGGCACGCTCGACGTCGACCGCGCGCTCGAGGAGTTCCTGCGGCAGCAGAGCCGTCGCCGCCGACCCGTCGCTGCCGCGGCCCCGCGGCTCGAGGTGCTGGTGAGCAACGACGAGTCGGACACCACGACGATGATCGAGGTACGCGCACCCGACGCGCCGGTGGTGCTGTACCGGGTCGCGCACGCGCTGGCGGCGCTGCGGCTCGACATCAGGTCGGCAGTCGTGGCGACGCTCGGTCACGAGGTGGTCGACGTGTTCTACGTGGTCACGCCCGACCGTGCATCGGGCCCGGACCAGCTGATGCCCTCGTCGTTCGACGCGGTGCGCGATGCCGTGCGTGCGGCACTGGCGGGGTGAGCGCGGCCGCCGCCGTGCCCGGTGACGGGCGACGGCACTACGGAGTGCGCGATGCCGGACGCAGGTACACGAACCAGTAGACGAGACCGACGAGCACGGCGCCGCCGATGACGTTGCCGAGTGTGACCGGCACCAGGTTGTGCACCACGAACGACGCCCAGGTCGTGCTCGCTCCCGGGTCGGTGCCGTGGAACAGCGCCACCGGGAAGAAGTACATGTTGGCAATGCTGTGCTCGAACCCCGACGCGACGAACGCGGTGATGGGCGGCACGATGACGACCACCTTGTCGACCAGCGACCGCGCCGACAGCGTCATCCACACGGCGAGGCAGACGAGGGCATTGGCGAGGATGCCGCTGGCGACCGCCTGACCGAACGGCAGCGTGGACTTCGCCTCGGCGATGGCGAGCGCCCGTGCGCCGACCGAGCCATCGCCTGCGTCGAGGCGCCCCGACGCCGCCACCAGCGCCGCGGTGGCAGCCGCGCCGACGAAGTTCGCCGCGTACACGACACCCCAGTTGCGCAGCAGCGCCCGGAGGCGGACCTTGCGGCTGACGGCGGCGACGGCGATGAGTGTGTTGCCGGTGAACAGCTCGGCGCCGCTGACGACGACGAGGACGAGGCCGAGCGAGAAGACCAGCCCGCCGAGCAGCCGCGAGAGACCGGGTGACATCGATGTGTCGGCCGTGACGACGGTGCTGAAGTGTGCTCCGAGCCCGATGAACGCCCCGGCCAGCACGCCGAGCGGCACCATGCGGGCGAGCGGCAGCGAGGCCTTCGTCACGCCGACCGCCTCGATCTTCGCCGCCATGTCGGGCGGCAGGAGTGCGTCGAACGAGGGTTCCGTGGCCATGGGCGGACGTTATCCCGCCGTGTGGCGGCGCCCGGTTGGAGCAATGTCGCTGCCGACGGCAAGACTCGGCGCATGGACCTGAGTTACCCCGCCGATGCCGAGGCGTTCCGCACCGAGATCCGATCCTGGCTGGAGGCCAACCTGCCGGCCGGCTGGTTCGACCCCGGCTTCGAGATGAGCTCGGCCGAGCGCAAGGCCTTCAACGACGGCTGGCCGGCGAAGCTGTTCGAGGGTGGCTGGATCTGCGCCACGTGGCCCGTCGAGTACGGCGGCAAGGGCCTCACCACGATGCAGGGCGTGGTGCTGTCCGAGGAGTTCGCCCGTGCCAAGGCACCGCTGCGCGCCGACTTCTTCGGCGACACGCTCGTGGGCCCGACGCTGCTGCAGTGGGGCACCGAGGAGCAGAAGAAGGAGTTCCTGCCCAAGATCCTGAGCGGCCAGATGCGCTGGTGCCAGGGATTCAGCGAGCCGAACAGCGGCTCCGACCTCGCGTCGCTGAAGACCGCCGCCGTGCTCGACGGCGACGAGTGGGTGATCAACGGCCAGAAGGTGTGGACCACCGGCGGACATCACGCCGACTACTGCTTCCTGCTGACGCGTACCGATCCCGACGCACCCAAGCACAAGGGCATCAGTTACCTGCTCGTGCCGATGCACCAGCCGGGTGTCGAGGTGCGCGGCATCACCCAGCCCGACGGCACGGCCGAGTTCTGCGAGGTGTTCTTCACCGACGCGCGCTGTCCCAAGGACAACGTGGTCGGTGGCGTCAACAACGGGTGGAAGGTGGCCAACAGCACGCTGGCCTTCGAGCGCGGCATGAGCGCCACCACCGGCTACCGCCGCTTCGAGGAGGAGTACAAGCTGATGGTGAGGACGGCCGAGGCGAACGGCTCGATCTGCCACCACGACATCCGCCAGCGGCTGATGGAGTTCTACACGAAGATCCAGATCCTGCGGATCAACGGTCTGCGCTCGCTGTCGTCGGCACTCACCGGCTCGAAGGACCTCGGCGTCATGGCACTCGGCGCGACCAACAAGATGTTCTGGAGCGAGATGCACAAGGCAGCGATGGAGTTGGCGCTCGACATCCACGGCGCAGCATCGATGCTCGTCGACGTCGGTGCTGACGCAGGGTCGTGGCCCGGCACCGCGCGCGAGCGCCGTCGCCCCGGGTACCCGGTCAGCCCGATGATGAGTGCGTTCTTCTTCAGCCGCAGCGAGACCATCTGGGGCGGCACGAGCCAGATCCAGCGCAACATCGTGGGCGAGCGCGTGCTCGGCCTGCCGAAGGAGCCCCAGGCCGCCGACCACTGACGAACGTTGGCGTCGAGGTGCCGGACACGGACACCTCACACGCCACGGCTCACGGAGTGGTGTGGTGGTGAGGGGTCAGCGGGTGATGCGCTCGACCACCGGCGGCGTGGGCGTCGGCGCCCGGTCGCCGATGCGGTAGGCCGTCTGCAGGGCCCGGACGGCGTCGTGGGCGGCTGCTGCGGTGCGTGCGTGCACGACGGCGAGCGGCCGGTCGGCCCCGACACGGTCGCCGGGCCGGGCGAGCTCGGTGAGCCCTACCGCGGGGTCGATGGTGCCGGTCGGTGTGGTGCGCCCACCGCCGAGTGCCACCACGGCGAGGCCGACGGCGCGAGTGTCGACCCCTCGCACGACACCGGCGGACGGTGCCGGCACAGTGACCTGGACGGGCGCACGGTCGAGGTGGTCCCACGGGCGGTCGAGCAGGCGGCGTGGGCCGCCGAGCGCCGCGACCATCTGTGCGAAGCGCTCGGCCGCGCCGCCGCTGTCGAGCGCGTGCTGAGCCGTTCGGCGGGCCTGCGCCGCAGTGCGTGCCAGGCGGCCGAGCACGAGCATCTCCGCCGCCAGTGCGAGCACGACGTCGACGAAGCGGTCGTCTCGGCGCCGACCGGTGAGGTGATCGATCGCGTACGCGACCTCGAGCGCGTTGCCGGCGGTGTCGGCGAGGGGCTGCGCCATGTCGGTCACGAGCGCGGTCGCGCGCATCCCTGACCCGTGCGCGACCGACACGATGCTGCGGGCGAGCGCAACCGAGGCGCGCGGTGTCGGCATGAAGGCGCCGTTGCCGGTCTTGACGTCCATCGCCAGCGCATCGAGCCCCGCGGCGAGCTTCTTCGACAGGATCGACGCGGTGATGAGCGGGATGCTCTCGACGGTCGCGGTGACGTCGCGGATGGCGTAGATGCGACCGTCGGCGGGGGCGAGATCGGCCGTCTGGCCGATGATCGCGCACCCGGTCGACGCAACGGCCCGCCGCAACCGCGCGGTGGTGGGCGCGACGTCGTAGCCGGGGATCGACGCCATCTTGTCGAGCGTGCCGCCGGTGTGCCCGAGCCCGCGACCGCTGATCATCGGGACGAAGCCGCCACAGGCCGCGACGAGCGGTGCGAGCACGAGGCTGACGGTGTCGCCGACACCGCCAGTCGAGTGCTTGTCGACGACGGGGCCCGGCAGGTCCCACTGCAGCACGCTGCCGCTGTCGCGCATCGCAGTCGTGAGGGCGACGGTCTCGTCGGTCGTCATGCCGCGGAAGTGGACAGCCATCGTGAAGGCTGCAACCTGTGCGTCGGCGACCGTGCCGTCGGTGATGCCGCGCACGAATGCGGCGATCTCGTCCGGCGCGAGTTCGCGGCCGTCGCGCTTGGCGCGTACGAGTTCCTGCGGCAGCATCAGTACGTCCCGGTCCCGCTGGTACCGGCAGGAGGGATACCGCCGTCGAGCGCCTCGAGGAGCGCCTCGAGCAGGCTGCTGGCGCCGAATCGGAACGTCGACGGTGTCGCCCACGACGGCCCCATCACCTGCTCGGCCTGGTCGAGGTACTGCGCTGCCTGCGCGAGGGTGCGGATGCCGCCGCTGGGCTTCAGGCCGACGGGTCGACCGGCGGCAGCGATCGTGCGCAGCATCACCGCAGTCGCGTCGAGGGTGGCGCTGACGGGAGTCGTGCCCGTCGAGGTCTTCACGAAGTCGGCGCCGTGCGCGATGGCGAGGCGGCTCGCGGCCTCGACGTGGTCGAGCCCACCGAGTTCGCCGGTCTCGAGGATCACCTTCAGGGTGGCGCGTGCCGAGGCGGTGGTCGCACGCACTGTCTCGAGCATGAGCGCCACGTGCTCGATCGCGCCGTCGAGGTAGGCGTGGTAGGGGAGGACGAGGTCGAACTCGTGCGCGCCGTCGGCCAGCGCCTGCTCGGTGACGGCAACGACATGCGTGACCGCCTCGTCGCCCGACGGGAAGTTGACGACCGTGGCGATGCGCACCGGTGACGACATCAGCTCGCGTGCTGCCAGCGCGACATGTCGCGGCCACACGCACACCGCCGCGACGTGGCCGTGTGACGTGACGGCACGGTCGCACAGTTGCACGATGGCGTCGTCGTCGGCATGGTTGCCGAGCTCGGTGAGGTCGAGCAGTGCCAGTGCCCGGCGTGCGATCGCTGCCGGGTCCCCGTGGCCGTCCGCGCCTCGCATGGAGCCACCCTACTGGGGTGGTGCATCGGCCTGTAGGGGCGGCAGACTCTCGATCCATGACCGACCTGCTGTACCTGCGCGACGCCTACGCCACCGAGTTCTCGGCTCGTGTCACGGGGGTGCGGGACGACGCGGTGGCGCTCGACCGCACGCTCTTCTACCCGACGGGTGGCGGCCAGCCGCACGACACCGGCGTGCTCGCCGGCGTGCCGGTCGTCGAGGTCGTCAAGGAGGGCACCGACGTGTGGCACCGGCTCGAGGGTGGACCGCTGCCGGGTGTGGGCGACGAGGTAGAGGGCACGGTCGACTGGGACCGCCGACACCGCCTGATGCGGACGCACACCGCGCTGCACATCCTGTGCGGGGTGATCTGGAACGAGTGGCGGGTGCCGGTGACGGGCGGCAACATGGAACCGCTCGCCGCGCGCATGGACTTCGAGTTCGACCCGGTGCCCGAGGGCTTCGCCCAGCGCATCGAGCAGCTCGTCAACGCTGAGATCGCAGCCGACCGCCCGATCGAGGTGGGGTTCCTGCCGCGTGACACGGCAGTGCACGACGAGGACCTCATCCGCACCAAGGTCTCGCTCATCCCCGAGGCGGTGCGCGAGATCCGTGTCGTCGACATCGTGGGCCTCGACAAGCAGGCCGACGGTGGCACACACGTGCGCTCGACACGCGAGGTCGGGTCGCTGCGGGTGATCAAGCTCGAGAACAAGGGCAAGGGCAACAAGCGCGTGCGTGTCGAGATCGGGGACTGAGATGACGACTGGGCAGATTCCGGTGCGGCGGCTGGGCGCTGACGGGCCGGTGGTCGGGGCGATCGGCCTCGGCTGCATGGGCATGACCTACGCGTACGAGATGGACGTCGAGCGCGACGACCCGATGTCGATCGCGGTGATCCGCGAGGCGATCGACCGTGGCTGCTCACTGATCGACACCGCCGACGTCTACGGCCCGTACAACAACGAGGAACTGGTGGGGCAGGCGCTGCGCGACGGCTGGCGCGACCGGGCCGTGATCGCCACCAAGGTGGGACTCGTGGTGCAGCCCGGGTCGCAGACACCCGACAACAAGCGCGGCATCGTGGGCAACGACGGCCGCCCCGAGCACGTGCGTGCGAGCATCGACGGCAGCCTGCGTCGCCTGGGCGTCGACCACGTCGACCTGTACCAGTTGCACCGTGTCGACGCGAACGTGCCGCTCGAGGAGACGTGGGGTGCGATGGCCGAAGTGGTCGCCGCCGGCAAGGCGCGCTGGATCGGCCTGTCGGAGGTGAGTGCCGAGCAGATCGCGACCGCGCACGCCATCCACCCGGTCACGTCGGTGCAGTCCGAGTTCTCGCTGTGGACTCGCGACATCGTCGCCGAGGTGATGCCCTTCTGCGAGGTACACGGCATCGGTCTGCTGCCGTTCTCGCCCCTGGGGCGCGGCTTTCTCGCCGGACGCTTCTCGTCGTTCGACGACGTGCCCGAGAACGATTTCCGCCGTGCGCTGCCGCGGTTCCAGCAGGAGCAGCTGCGCGCCAACCTGGCGATCGTCGGCGCCGTGCGGTCGGTGGCCGAGCGGGTCGGTGCCACCCCGGCGCAGGTGGCACTGGCGTGGGTGCTGTCGAAGGGCGACATGATCATCCCGATCCCCGGCACCAAGCGGCTGACGTACCTGGCCGACAATCTGGATGCCGTGTCGGTCGAGCTGTCCGCCACCGACATCGCCGAGCTCGACGCACTGCCCGCTCCCGAGGGCACGCGCTACTGAGCGACCGTGGCGCGTTGCCCGGAGCGCGGCCGGCGCCACACGAGTTGAGCAACGAGGGTTCGGTACGCTCCGAGCGTGTCGTCGGCGGAGTGGTTCGGGTTCATGGGCGGGACGCTCGGGATCGTCCAGGGCATCCCGCAGGTGGTGCGGATCGTCCGCCTGGGACACGGCGAGGGCCTCAGCTGGGCGTCGCGGCTGATGATGCTGTCGAGCAGCATGGCGTGGATGTCGTACGGCATCCGGGTCGAGTCGCCGTCGATCATCGTCACCAACCTGATCTGCCTGCTGCTCGAGGTGCTGGTCGTCTTCATGCTGGCCGGCGTGTCGTTGTCGTCGGTGGCGTCGTCGGTCGCGATCCTCGGGGCGTCGCTCGCGGTGCCTCTGGCGCTGCCGCTCGCTGTCGTGTCGGTGGTGATGTTCGCGTTCACGACGTCACGTGTGCCGCAGATCGTGACGTCGTACCGGTCGCGACGCGAGGGCCTGCAGCAGTCGGCGGTGTCGATGGGCTCACTCGCCACGTCGATCGTGTCGTTGCTGTGCTGGATGACGTTCTCGGTCCTGTCGCACCGCTACTTGTTGATCGGCACGACCAGCATGGCGATGTCCATCACGCTCGTCGTGACCTACCTCGAGCGCACGACACCTCGAGCTGCGTCACCACAGGTGCCGGCACTCGCCACTGCCGCTGCCGAGTGACGCACGCCGTCAGCCGACGGCGGCGAGCACGGTGCCCATGATCGCGGCGACGCAGATGTCGGCGCCCACCTCGAGTGCCCACACCTTGAAGCCCTGGCCGGCGAACAGGCGGTGACCGAGCGAGGGCATCGCGGCCACACCGACTCCCGCCACGACACCGAGCGCGAGGCCCTGCACGATCGATGCCCGGTCGTGCAGGCCACCGAGGATCGCCGCCAGCAGGATCGCCTCGACGACGAGTGATCCGACCGTCGAGCCGAACACCACACCCATGTTCATGCCCGCACCGGGCTGCTCGTCGCGCGAGCGGCCGATGGCGTCCCACCAGATCCAGAAGACGC
The DNA here is from genome assembly GCA_049424465.1 of Ilumatobacteraceae bacterium. Classification (GTDB taxonomy): domain Bacteria; phylum Actinomycetota; class Acidimicrobiia; order Acidimicrobiales; family Ilumatobacteraceae; genus UBA668. The sequence continues at coordinate 1,787 of JBMSSR010000049.1, read as the reverse complement.
CGATCGGGCCGAACCAGACGAAGTTGAACGCGAAGGCGGCGAGCGTGGCGAGCACCACGCCGAGCGGGTTGATCGACGAGAAATCCATGGCCGCACCGTAGTGGTGCGGTGATGTCCGAAAACCGCATGGTGGGACGGTGCGCCGCAGGCAGACTTCGGGGGTGCGGCTCGACGACGACCAGTGCTACCGGGCGGTGGAGGGGCGCGATCCGCGGTTCGACGGGTGGTTCGTCACTGCGGTCCGCACCACCGGTATCTACTGCCGCCCGTCGTGCCCGGCCGCGACGCCCAAGCGGCGCAACGTCGAGTTCTTCGCCACGGCGGCGACGGCGCAGCACCACGGGTACCGGGCGTGCAAGCGGTGCCGACCCGATGCCACGCCGGGCTCGCCGGAGTGGAACCTGCGCGCCGACGCCGTGGCGCGCGCGATGCGACTGATCGCCGACGGCCTCGTCGACCGCGAGGGCGTGGGCGGGCTCGCCGCGAGACTCGGCTACAGCGAGCGGCAAGTGCACCGCCTGCTGGTCGGTGAGCTGGGCGTGGGTGCGATCGCGCTGGCGCGGGCGCAGCGCGCGCAGACGGCGCGCATCCTGCTCGAGAACACTGTGATGTCGGTCGCCGGCGTGGCGTTCGCGGCCGGGTTCGGCAGCGTGCGCCAGTGCAACGACACCCTGCGCGAGGTCTACGACGCGTCGCCGAGCGACCTGCGCCGCGGGGTGCGCAACGGATCCGCCGCAGTGTCAGCAGGCGAGGTGCACGTGCGGCTCGCCGTACGCGCACCATTCGATGCGGACGCCATCTTCCGCTTCCTCGCGACGCGTGCCGTGCCGGGTGTCGAGGAGGCGCACGCGCACGAGGACGGGTCGTGGTCGTACCGTCGGTCGCTGCGGCTCGCGCGTGGCGCGGGGGTGGTGACGGTGCACTGGTCGGACAGTGGCCTGTCGTGCTCCCTCGCGCTCGACGACGTGGCCGACCTGCCGGCGGCGGTGCAGCGCACGCGGCGACTCTTTGACCTCGATGCCGATCCGTCGGCGATCACCGGCCACCTGGGCACCGACCCACTGCTCGGCCCGCTCGTGGCGGCTCGACCGGGTCTGCGCTCGCCGGGGCACCCCGACGGCGCCGAACTGCTCGTGCGCGCCGTGCTGGGCCAGCAAGTGAGTGTGGCCGGTGCGCGCACGCTGGCGGCGCGCCTCGTCGAGTCGGACGGCGAGCCGCTGCGCGCCGCCGTCGGCGCGGTCACCCACCTGTTCCCGTCGGCGCAGGCCGTCGCCGCCGTGGGTGACGACCGACTCGCGATGCCGAGGGCACGCGCCGACGCGCTGCGCGGTGCGTGCGGTGCACTCGCCACCGGCTCGATCGTGCTCGACGCGGGCAGCGACCGCGACGAGGCCGGACACGCGCTGCTCGCGCTGCCCGGTATCGGGCCGTGGACCGTCGGGTACGTGCGCATGCGCGCGCTCGGGGACCCTGACGTGTTCCTGCCCACCGACATCGGCGTGCGCAACGGCCTGCGCCGTCTCGGGGCAGCGAGCGGACCGCGCGACGCGAGCGCGCACGCCGAGCAGTGGCGACCGTGGCGGTCGTATGCGCTGCACCACCTCTGGACCCACTTGGGAGGATGACATGGACGAGACCGTCACCACCACACTCGACACGCCGGTCGGCACGCTCACGGTGATCGCGAGCGACACGGGCGTGCGTGCCGTGCTGTGGCCGGGCGAGTCGTACGACGACCTCGTCGGCAGCCGAGTGCGTCGTCGTGGCGCGGCCCCGCCGCCCGGCCC